>JAKSSH010000079.1 GCA_024403155.1 Clostridia bacterium
GACAAGATTACCAAGTTCATGCCGAACATGGATTTTGAAGAGGGCGGAACTCTTGATGAATTTATCGCCCGGACAGCCATGGAATTCAACAGAGATCTGGCGGAGGACGACTATTCCTTCCAATGGTATCGTGAAGAGGACTCCGGGAAATTCCATCCTTTCTTCTGCGACTACAAGAGACTGAAAAACGAGAAGAGCAGAAATCTGGGAAGACTGTTCATCTTCGAGGACGCCATCCTGGAGTCAGACCCTATGACCGGCTTCCACAACCTGGAGCCATTCTGCACATATCCGAATATGAGTTACTTCGAATATCCGGTGGTTGTTACATGTGTTGACATTAACGGACTGTCTATTATCAATAATACATACGGCAGAACTGCCGGTGACCAGCTTATTGCTGAACTGGCAGACAGACTCAGAAAAGATTTTCCTGTAGGAACATACTTCATCCGTGGCACCGACGCCAACCTGATTGCTATCTGCAACAACGCTAAGGAGCTGGATGTAAATAAAATCATGAATGGTGTACGTGCAAGTTTCAGCGGCACGTTCCAGTATTCTGTTGTTGTGGTCAAGTCACAGGGGACCAGCATTGTAAAGGCAATAGAAGAAGCTGAAAACAATGTAGCTATATGGAAACTCATGGACAAGGAGTCTATCCGTTCAGAGACACTGAACTCCCTGATTAGCGCACTTAAGGAATGTGACCCTGATACAGAGGCCCACGTACAGAGAACCCAGAACATGGGCATTGAGCTTTCCCGTCGTATAGGACTCCCGGACAGCGAGGAAGTTAACCTGGCACTGCTGTGCGTTCTCCACGACATCGGCAAGATTGGCATTCCTCTGGAGATTCTTAACAAGCCGGGCAAGCTTACGGACGAGGAATGGGAACTGATGAAAACCCACGTGGATAAGGGCTACGAAATTGCCATGAGCTCCACGGATTACGCACCTATAGCCAAGGCAATCCGCCATCACCACGAGCGCTGGGACGGCAATGGATATCCTGACGGACTGAGCAAGGAAACCATTCCGATCCTTTCCAGATTCATTGCGGTTATTGATGCATACGATGCCATGATAAGCAAACGTCCGTACAAGAGGACACTGTCCAGGGAAGAGGCGGTTCATGAGCTGCTTAAGAATGCAGGAACCCAGTTTGACCCTAAGGTTGTTAATGAATTCGTCCAGATGGTTACTCAGGATGATGTGGATTTCGATGCGGACATATTCAATGCCAAACCGAACATGGAAGATGATGGGGAAAGGCCAAGCTCATCCCGCAGAAATAAACCGGCAAAACTGGGCGGAGAAGAGGTTCACACCATTCCATATTCCAGATATACTCTGGATAAGGACATGCACATAATCAGGCATGATGAAGCGTTCAACGAGCTGACAGGCTATACCGACGAGGATATCAGAGAACTGAATCTTTCCCAGGGAGACCTGATTCCGGAGAGAAACAGGGTGCTGTATTTTGCCATGGTATCCGAACAACTGGGAAGGTACCAGATAGCGTACTTTGAACATACTCTCATGAGGAAGGATGGTAGCGAGATTTCCGTAGTCTGCATGGGCAGAAATTACTTTGATTCTGCTGTCAGAGAAGAAAGATCGGAAATCATAGTATTTGATATAAGCAAAACAAATGCGGCTAACAAGCTGTACCACATCGAAAAGGAAAGAGCCGAAAGCAGACTGGAAGTCTGGGAAGAAACCTTCAGGAAGGATTCTCTGACAGGTCTCTTTAACCACTCTGCATTTGTAAGTGAAGTGGAAATGAAGCTGATTGAGAATAAGTTCAAGACAGTTCTTCTTATGATTGACGTGGATAACTTCAAAGAATACAATGACACCTACGGCCACAGAAGCGGCGATGAATTCCTGATTGTAACCGCAAATGCGATTCACGAAAGTCTCCGTGAATCTGACCTTTCAGGGCGTATGGGCGGTGATGAATTTGCAGCTGCAATATTCTTCCCTAAGGAGGTTTCAGACGCAGACATTAAGAACAGAATCCAGGAAATATTCGAGAACATTTCCACAAGGATCAGCTCCGTGGAAAACGGTACAACATTATCCATGGGTGCTGCAATTGCAACAGATGAGCATACAAACTTCACAGATCTCTACGATGCGGCAGATGCTGCTCTGTACAGCTCCAAGGATGCAGGTAAAAACAGAATCAACTGGTAAGGTGCAGTACGCGGTCTGTTGAGATCGGAAACTGCTTAATATTAGACTAAATTAAAAAAACGCCAACATTTTTATTAAAAGATGTTGGCGTTTTTGTGTATTGGTTTTAAAATGTGCTGCAAATGCTAAAATTTGGAAGCACATGCCAGGCAAATGCAGGGCAAAAGTTGGCATTTTTAGGCATATGGTTAAATTAGTGCAACAAACTGCAGATTTATATTGAAAAAATATTTGTATCCTGGCGAAAAGGGGGATATCTGTTAGAAAGAGCCCAGTGGCAGAGCTTATAGGATTGCTTTTGCTTCATGCTTAATTGCCAGAAGCACTGCACCCATGTCCGGTTCAGCAATGGCCTCCACATATTCCATGCCGTTGGCCTTCAGTATATCGCTGAAAGGACCGGTTACAAGAGGTCCAATCTTGAATATGCCGCCGGTACCACTGCAAGGGACTGGTGCCTGGCTGGATGGTACTGCGCCGCATGTACCGGCTGAGCCGAAGTCCAGCTCTCTGTAAAGGGCTATTGCAAAGTCCGCAAGCTCGGCAGCTGCATCACGCAGGATTGCTTTTGCATGAGGGTCGTCGTTAGCAGCCAGCTCAGCAACCAGTGGGGCAAGTGCGGCTATGCGGGTTCTGTCCAGATGCCACTCTTCAACCACACGGGTTACGATGGCGTCGTCGGTATCCAGATTCAGGATCTGACGCACTGCATCGTAGAGAAGAGTGCGTTCGTCGCGACCGTCGCTCTGACGCTGAAACTCCTGAAGGAGACGCCAGCTGATCCAGTAGCCGCTGCCTTCGTCACCGCCCATTACATGGTGCCAGCCTCCGCAGCGGGCGTAGTCGCCGGAGTGGTTTTTTCCGCATCCAACAGAACCGGTGCCTGCAATGATATTGATTCCCGGACGGTCACCCAGGGCTCCCGCCAGAGCATTCTCGCAGTCGTTACCCAGGGCAACGGGCACTGCACCAAGGCCGCGTCTGATTGCATCGCCTATTAACGGTGTATCTGTAGTCACGTCTCCGTAGCCGGCACATCCTGCAAATGCAAAAGCAATATCTTCCGGAGTGAGTCCGGCTTCGCTGGTTACTTTTGTCAGGCCCTCAGCCATGATTGCTTCAATGCCGTCGTAGCCGCACTGAAGATAATGGCAGCCAGGGCCTGTGTATTTGTTTATTACATTCATGTTCTCATCGCAGAGAGTGAACCTGGTTTTGGTTCCGCCTCCGTCGACGCCAAGATAGTATTTCATATTAAATCTCCTTTTCAGGGACTGTTCGCTAATTGTTTAAAAACACAATAAACCCATTCTGCCAAGGTGTCAACATACACTGAAGAAGGCCCAACAGGGTCTGCTTTTTTATTTATTATGATGTATAATAGACACATAGAATTCTGTAATTACAATGGAGGAATGTCATGATAAATATGACCGGCCAGCATAGACTGGAGGAACACGTAAAGAAAACTTTATACGAGAACAATGTGCTGCAGAAGGAAACCATGAACGGTCTGATGCAGGGTGCTGATGGAGGTTGTTCATTTGAAGAGGGATATATCGTGTTTGAATTTCCTGTTCTGCAATGGCAGGCAAATCGCGTGGGCAGGATGCACGGCGGTGCAATCTGTACAGCATTTGATCTCACAATCGCCGCTCTGGCACGCTTCTATGCGAGAGAGAATTTCGCGCCAACAATTTCTCTAAATGTAAATTATGTACGTCCAATCGAAGTGGGCGATATCCTGGTGGTTCGCGCAAAGGCAGTCCAGGCCGGCCGCAGAATTTCCCAGCTTACCGGAGAGGCTACAGCTAAGAGCACAGGAAAAATTGTGGCTACTGCCACTTCGGTTTACATGAATGTGGATACCACCAGGGAGCAGAGGTAGGACATGGTTAAAAAATGCAGATTCTCAAAGGCAGGAATGGAGCACGTTCCTGAGATTGCAGCTATATATGACAAGATTCACAGCCAGGAAGAATCCGGCAAGGTTAAGATTGGCTGGAATCGGAGCATCTATCCTACAGAAAATTCTGCCCGTGAATCAATTGAGGCGGGGGATATGTTTGTGGCGCACTTTAACGGAGGCATTGTTGCTGCTGCCCGCATAAATCAGGAACAGGTGCAGCCAACTTACGGTCAGGCTCCATGGAAGTATGAAGCGGATGATTCGCAGGTTATGGTTTTGCATACTCTGGTAGTGGATCCGGATTGCGCAGGGTGCGGAATCGGGCCTGAATTTGTGAAGTTCTACGAAGAATATGCACGCAAGTTTGGCTGCACAGTGCTGCGAATGGACACTAACAAAATAAACGAACGAGCAAGGAAGATGTATGCCAAACTAGGCTATAGAGAAGCGGCAATTCTGCCATGCGAATTCAATGGAATACCGGGGGTTGAGCTGGTCTGTCTGGAGAAACAGCTCTAATAACAGATAAATAACGGTAAACAAAATAACAATAAAGTAAAAAATCGCCGAAATCCTTGGGGCACAAGGAGTTCCGACGATTTTTTTATTATGACAAAATGTGGTTTTGCATGGGATTTCGTGCAAAACAGGGTCAAATTGGGCTGTTTTTGCTCAAATAACAGCAAACTAATACCAAAATGCCCCTTGAAATACCACAAATTAAACATTACAATGTAATTGTCCTCAAGATAATAGATAGAAAATTACACTTAGAAAAATGGGACGGAAAAGAGGGATATAATGATTAAGTCAATCGTGAAGACATTCGTTGACTGTGCGCATCTGATCGACGTTATCTGCTACGGCAAATAAATCAGAGCGAAAATAAAACCCAATAGCGTTTTTTTTAGCAGCCGGAAGGCTGCTTTTTTAGT
>JAKSSH010000008.1 GCA_024403155.1 Clostridia bacterium
CTTATGAGGTCTTTTTTATTCATTCATGACGTGCATTGCAATGAAGCTTTGTCCCAGTGCGATACCTCCGTCATTAGGACTGACAGAGATGTTGTAGAATGCTTCGAAGCCGGCTTTACGGAGTTCCTTCAGAACTCCCTCCGTGAGAATCTTGTTCTGGAAGGTTCCGCCGGTAAGGGCAACCTGATTTGCACCGGTTTTATTACGGATTTCAATGCAGTTATCCAGAACCATGTCAATGATTCTCTCGTGGAACTTAAGAGCCAGTTCACATGCCCTGGCAGGAACGGTGCAGTCCGATGCATCGCAGCCCGGATGATAATAGTCTTCACCAGGATGATTCCTCGCAAAGGCAGCCGCATCCTCCAGAAGGATGGCACATTTGCCTTCGTGGTCATTATAGTCTGAAATACCAAGCAGACAGCTGACTGCATCAAACAGTCTTCCCATGCTGGAACTTTTAACGGTGTTGATCCTCGCGGCTATTGCTTTCAGAATAAGCTCCGAGTCTGGTTCTGCGAGAACCCGATAACGTCCGTATTCGATGATATCCGAGATATTCAAAGATATCTGGCAGCATCCGTCATCAGCCGGTGAAATGCCGGAATCTCTATCTGCCACATAGCTTAATGCTGAGCGCCGGGCATCCTTCATTGAGGAATCTCCCCCAATCATCTCAACGTACTTTAGATGAGCCATGCGCTGCATGCCGGAACCTTCGCACAGAAGGAATTCTCCACCCCATATATTCCCGTCAGTGCCGTATCCGGTACCATCGAAGCTGACGCCTATTACAGGACCTCTAAGGCTGTTTTCGGCCATTACAGAGGCCACATGGGCATGATGGTGCTGAACCTTAAGCAAAGGCAGACTGTTTGTTTTCGCATATTCTTCTGCGAAGTCTGTAGTGAAATACAGAGGGTGCATATCGCACACAACCATATCCGGTTTTATTCTGAAAAGCTCAGCCATGCGGCGGATGTTTTCTTTGTAGATGTTCTGGTTTTCAATGCTGTCCATATCGCCGAAGTACTGGCTCATGTAGGCAAAAGGCCCCTTGGAAAGAGCAAAGGAGTTTTTTAGCTGACCACCTGATGCCAGAATGCAGCTGCCATTCAGATGGCTTCCCGGTTCCAGATAAAGAGGCACAGGGGCATAACCCTTGGAACGCCTGATCATCTGAGGCTGATCATCGATTACTCTTGTTACAGAATCGTCCATGCGGATTCTGATGCTTCGTCTGTTGTATATTACCTCATTAATGAGAGTGCCCTCGGCATTTACTCTTTCTGTGAAGGCTTTCATTTCGTCATCATCCTTTATCATAGGCATGTCTGAAGGATTGGCGCTGGTGAAAATAAGGGGACTGATTCTGTCCAGAAGCATGTACTGGGCAGCGAAGCTTGGAAGGAAGGAACCTACGAATCTGCTGCGCTTAAGGTCGTCCATCCACATGCCGTCCATTTCCTTGAGCTTGTGCTCAAGAAGAATGATAGGGCGGGCGGAGGATTCCAGAAGTCTGGCTTCCACATCATCCACGTGGCAGTATCTCTTTATTTCTTCAAGACTTCTAAACATAACTGCGAAAGGTTTGCTTTCGCGGTGCTTGATTTCACGAAGCTTGCTGACTGCTTTCTCGTTAAAAGGATCAGCCACCAGGTTGTAGCCTCCAACGCTCTTGAAAGCGATTACACCGTCTGCTTTAAGAATTTCGGCAGCATGGTCCAGAATCCGGCTATCTTCACATAAGTCTGATTTTGCACAAAGAAGTTGAGGTCCGCAGTCATGGCAGGAGATGGTCTGGGCATGATGACGTCTGTCCTTGAGATTCGTATACTCGCCTTCGCAGAAATCGCACATTGGGAAATCAATCATGGAAGTATTGTCTCTGTCGTAAGGTATGCGGTCGATGATGGTGTATCTGGGTCCGCATATCTGACAACTGATGAAAGGGTGCTGATATCGAGGATTATCCTCCTGATACAGTTCCTCCAGACAGTGAGGGCAGATGGCAAGGTCAGCAGGAATCATTGCGGCCTCGTCGTCACCATCGCCGCTGCGAACGATTTCGAAGTCTGCAAAATCAGTAAAACCTTCATCCTCTGATTCTTCGCAACCTAAAACAGTGCGCCTGATGTGCACTATTTCAGAAGGACCGGGTTTTTCGGTCACAAGAGTGTCCAGGAATGCATCGATTCTGTTCGGCAGGTCCGTTACGGTGATTTCCACAAGACCGCCGATGTTCAGAACCTGACCCTTCATGCCGAGACGGTCTGCGACTTTAGCAACAAAGGGTCGGAAACCGACCCCCTGAACTATTCCCCATAATTTAATTTTCTCGGTTTGTCTGTTACTCATAGTGATGATCGGGTTCTTCGTGGTGATGTTCATGAACTTCCAGGGCGTTTGCCTTTGCTTCAAGCCATGCAGCCACTTCTTCGAAGCCCTCTCCTGTTCTTCCGGAAACCTTGAAAACAGGAACATCCTTGTTAAGCGCACGGATGCCCTTCATGTAGAAATCCTCATCAAAATCCAGATAAGGAATGAGATCAACCTTGTTAAGTATGATAATATCTGCCTTTTCGAAGGCCAGAGGGTATTTGTACGGTTTGTCGCTACCTTCTGTTACTGTTGATACCAGCATGAGAACGTGCTCGCCAATTGTGAACTCGGCAGGGCATACCAGGTTGCCGATGTTTTCGATAAACATGATGCCCGGCTCATCAAAAGGAATGTGATGAGTTGCGTGTTCAATCATGGGAGCGTCAAGGTGGCAGGCTCCGTAGGTATTGATCTGGTGGGCTTCAACCCCCAGGTTCTTCAGATCAACTGTATCCAGATCAGATTCAATGTCTCCCTCTATAACATATGGCTTAAGGCTCATATGCTTGAAAATGTTCTTTAGTGTTGTTGTTTTGCCTACTCCAGGGGCTCCCATTTCGTTTACAACCAGGATTCCATGGTCACTCATGTGTTCTCTCACATGCTCTGCAATATGATCGTTCTGGTCCAGAATACCTTCCTGAAGGTCGATTTTTCTAATATCGTGCATAATATCTCCTATTCTATTTCAATACTGTCTATATAGAATTCCTTGCCTATATCCGTAGGCTCTCCTTCTCCACCGCAATAAGGGCATTCAAAGGACAGAAGCTGGCGCTTGAAGAGCCTGCCGCACCTGGTGCAGCGGGTTTTTGGCTCCACATGCTCAATTTCGCATTTTGCGCCTTCACAGAGGGTTCCCTCTGAAATAACGTCAAAGTACATCTGGACAGATTCTCCCACATATCCCGAGTAGTCCCCGATAACCAGATTTACCTTGACAACACGGCTTCCGTTGTTGTCACGGCAGTGTTTGTCTGCAAGTTCTATAATATGTTGTGTTATTGGTAATTCGTGCATGTGTACATTATAGCGGAATTTTATCCCTGTTACAAGGAGATGAAAGTAGACTAATTTCCATTTTTTGCTTTGTGAAATCCTATAATTTTTTTCGGAATGATTTGGTGATTGTACACAAAAAAATACCAAAAATCTATTGACACCATAATATGCAAACAATATAATGAAATAGTCGTTCCCCGGCTTATTTTATTATTACTATTTCGCCGGGGACGTGAAGCAATTATTTTATATTTTGAATAGAGGAGAGTGACAAAATTGAGAGATCAATGGAACAGTAAACTGGCGTTTATACTGGCCGCTATAGGTTCTGCTGTAGGTCTTGGTAATCTGTGGAGATTCCCTTACATAGCAGCAACTAATGGCGGTGGCGCATTTATTTTCCCTTACCTGTTTGCAATTTTAACAGCAGGTATTCCAATTCTTATTCTGGAATATACACTGGGAAAAACCTACAGATCAGGTGCTCCGGGAACATTCGCGAGAATCAACAGAAAGTTTGAGGCTCTGGGATGGTTCCAGGTTGCAATTTCATTCCTGATTACCGTATACTACTTTGCAATCGTAGTATGGGTACTTTGCTACATCGGATATTCATTCACACTGGCATGGGGTGATGATTCCACAACATTCTTCGTAAGTGACGTACTGCAGGCAACAAGCTCAGCAGACGGAACAGGCGGAATCAACGGACATCTGGTAATTCCATTCCTGGTTGTATGGGCAATCGTAGCATTCATTATGTACAGAGGCATCAATAAGGGTATCGACATTGCATGCAAGATCTGTCTGCCAATTCTGCTGCTGTGCACAATTATAATCGTTATCAGAGGTATCACACTTCCTGGAGCTATCGACGGACTGGCTTACATGTTCACTCCTGACTGGAGTGCAATTGCACAGCCTAGCGTATGGGTAGCTGCTTATGGACAGGTATTCTTCTCACTGTCAATTGCATTTGCAATCATGATCAGTTATTCATCATACCTGCCAAAGGATGAAGACGTTGTTAATACAGCATTCCTGACTGCATGCTGCAACCACGGATTTGAAATCTTTGCCGGAATCGGTATCTTCTCAATCATTGGTTACATGGCATACGCTCAGGGCGTAGGTGTTGAAGACGTAGCTGCTGCCGGTGTTGGTCTGGCATTCATGGTATTCCCTACAGCTATCAGCACACTGCCTGCACTGAATACACTGTTCGGAGTTCTGTTCTTCGTATCACTGTTTACAGCAGGTCTGACATCACTGATTTCAATCATTCAGGCGGTAATCACAGGTATTCAGGACAAGTGGGAAATGAGCCACAACAAGGCTACTACAGTAGTTCTGATTCCTGCATTCATAATTTCATTCATATTTATCACAAAGTCAGGACTGGATTATCTGGACTTCGCAGACTATATCGCAAACAGCTTCGGTATTGTACTGGCAGGCGTTATAGAGCTGCTGCTGATTGGATGGTTCTTCAAGCCTGAAAAGATCAGACAGGTTGCAAACCTTACTTCAAACTTCAACATTGGTCAGTGGTGGACATGGTGTCTGAAGATTGTAACCATCGTTGTTCTTGGATACACATTCATCATCAACATGGCTGGATTCCTGAAGGAAGGTTACGGTGGATATCCAATGTGGATCGGCTGGGTTTGCATAGCGTTCCTGGTTATCGTAGCAATCGTATTTGCTGCAGTTAAGGGTAAGCCTGGTTTCTATCAGAAGCCTGACGATGCTCCTGGATATGAAGACTAAGAAGGAGGTAAGCAAATGACTGCAAGTGCAATCGTAATGATGTGTATAGCATGCATCGGTCTGTGGGGCGGCATTGCTGTCTCCGCGGCTATCATGGTAAAGAGCAACAAGAAAAAGGCTGCTGCTGCCATGGAAGCACAGAAAGAAGAAGCATAAAAGGCCATGCGTCTAAAAACTCTGCTGTGACTATTCACAGCAGAGTTTTTTATTATCTTTTAAGTAATTTACTAAGTAAGCAAGTGATGATAAAATAAAATCTGTAAAAAATAAAGGGAGAAACAGAATATGGCAATTGATAAAGTAAAAGAATATTTCCGTCAGTTCGGAATGGAAGATAAGGTTATGGAATTTGACGTGTCAAGTGCAACGGTGGATCTGGCAGCTGAAGCTGTTGGAGTTGAAGGCGCACGTATCTGCAAAACCATGTCGTTTCTGAAGCCTGAAGGAGCAGGTGCGATTCTGGTTCAGATGGCCGGAGATGGAAGAATCAACAATAGAAAGTTCAAGGATCAGTTCGGATTCAAGGCAAAGATGCTTAAGCCGGATGAAGTTATTGAATATACAGGACACGCTATAGGCGGCGTATGCGCTTTTGCAATAGAACGGGATGATGTGGACGTATACTGCGACGAATCCATGAAGAGATTTGAAACAGTATTTCCTGCATGCGGTTCAGACAACAGTGCGATTGAGCTGACAAATGAGGAACTTTACAGATACAGTAAAGCCATCGGATGGGTTGATATCTGCAAGCTTCCGGAGGAGGAGTAATATGTGTGTTGCAATACCGGGTAGAGTAACCGAAGTGGATGGTATTACTGCCAAGGTTGATTTTAACGGAAACAGCGTGAATGTGAATGTGGGACTGGTTGAACCGAAGGTTGGCCAGTATGTTCTGGTACATGCAGGCTGTGCAATTGAAGTGATGGAAAAGGAACAGGCGGAAGAAATAATCGACCTGTTTGCAGATTTGGAGAACCTGGTATAAGCCCGGGAATTTTGGTTTATGGATATTAAAGAAGTAATAGATTATCTGAAATCCTACGATGGCAGAGAACTGAAGCTCATGGAGGTTTGCGGTACTCACACTGCCGCAATTTTCAAGAACGGGATCAGGGATCTCATCTCGCCGAAAATCAAGCTGATCTCGGGACCGGGATGTCCTGTTTGCGTTACTCCTACGGCCTTTATTGACAAGTGCGTGGAGTATGCCAGAAAGCCGGGGTGCGAGCTGCTCACATTCGGCGATATGATAAAGGTTCCGGGAACTAACGGAAGTCTTTCAGAAAACAAGGCGGGGGATGCAGATGGTGCAAAGGCAAACATAAGCATTATGTATTCTCCTTTTGAGGTCATTGAAAAAGCAAAGGCAAATCCGGACATTACGTATGTTATCGCAGCAGTTGGTTTCGAAACCACGGCACCAACCTATGCTCTCATGCTTCAGATGGCAAAGACCCAGGGAATTGAGAATATAAGGCTTGTGACCGCTCTGAAGACGGCTATTCCTGCATTAGACTGGATTTGCGCCAATCAGAATGATATTGACGGCTTTATCTGTCCGGGTCACGTGAGCGTAATTACAGGGGTTCATGTGTATGACAGCCTGGCAGAAAAGTACGGCAGACCTTTCGTGGTATCCGGATTTGAAGCGGAACACATTCTCATTGCAATCTACAGAATTGTGAAGCAGATTGAAGCAGGAGAAGGATACGTTGAAAACATGTATCCAAATGCGGTAAAGGATGAGGGAAATTCTAAGGCTATTGCTGCAATAAATGAAGTATATGAACCGGGTCCTGCCATGTGGAGAGGACTGGGTGTGATAGATGGCAGCGGACTATATCTGAGAGATGAGTATGCTGCATATGACGGCGGAAGTAAAGGCCTTGACGCTGACATGACTCTGCCGGAGGGCTGCAGATGCGGTGCGGTTATTACAGGAAAGATTAATCCGGATCAGTGTCCTATGTTTGCAGCGGGCACATGTAATCCTGTAAATCCTTTCGGACCATGCATGGTTTCAAGTGAAGGATCCTGCGGAATATGGTATAGGAATAAACATTAAGGAGAAAAGAATGAAAATTACAATGGCACATGGAAGTGGCGGAAAAAGTTCTGCTCAGCTTATGGGAGATATTTTCGGTAAACATTTTGCCAATCAGGTGCTGGATAAAATGGAAGATGCGGCAGTTCTGAATGTGGGAGGTAAAATCGCATGCAGCACAGACTCGTTTGTTGTAACCCCGCTGGTATTCAAGGGCGGAGATATAGGCAAACTCTGTGTTTGCGGAACTGTTAACGACCTTCTGATGATGGGCTCGGTTCCTAAATATCTTACATGCGGTTTTATTTTGGAGGAGGGCCTTGATGTGGAACTTCTGGATCAGATTGTGGAATCCATGGCTAAGCAGGCAAGAGAGGCGGGCGTTATCATTGTTGCCGGCGATACAAAGGTTGTTGAGGGAAATGGCGGAATGTACATAAACACCACTGGAATAGGGGAAATACCTGAAGGTCGAGATGTTTCCAGTGCAAACTGCAAAGAAGGAGATGTGATTATCTGTTCAGGCCATCTGGGAGATCATCATGCATGCATTCTTTCACACAGAATGGAAATCGAAAACAATATCAGGAGCGACTGCGCAGCACTGAATGACATTGTTGATGCACTTTATGAAGCAGATATAAATGTCAGAACGATGAGAGATGTTACCCGTGGAGGCCTTGGTACCGTAATAAATGAAATTGCAGAAAGTTCAGGTGTGAAAATTGAACTGGACGAGGAGGCAATTCCTGTAAATCCTGAAGTTAAAGGATTTGCAGACATTCTGGGACTGGATCCTCTGTATATGGGCAATGAAGGAAAGATGATTGCCATTGTTCCTGCAGAGCAGGCTGAAGCGGCACTTGCTGCAGTTAAATCTGCAGAGCATGGAGCCAATGCAGCTGTTATAGGCAGAGTTCAATCCGGGGAAGGCGCTTACATAAAAACACGCCTGGGAGCAACCAGACGCTTTGATGTTCTCTATGGGGAGGGGCTGCCGAGAATCTGCTAGAGATCTCTTTTTGAAAGTCCCTATTTTGTGAAATGAACATTTACAACTGCTATTTCCGGATTGGCACCTACGCGCATGGCAGGACCCCATACGCCAATACCGGAAGTGACAATTGAATGCATGCTGCCTACATCCAGAAGGCCGTATGCATTATCCCAGAACAGATTAATAGTAAGATTGCCCGGGAAAATCTGACCATCATGGGTATGACCGCAGAGGTCAAGGTCAACACCGGCTGCAGCCTTTTCATCAAGCTGTGAAGGTTCGTGATCTATATCGATTATAAGTTTGGATTTATCAAAGTCATTCGTAAGAGCAGAAATGCTTTTGCGGGCATGGACTTTGTTTTCTTTTGTGCCTCCGTTAGGTTTGGATTCATCAATTCGTCCAACAATCTGAATTCCGTCAATGATAACGGTTCTGTCCTCGAGCATGTTTATGTTGGATGCCTCAAGGAACCTGGAAGCTTCCTTCTGAACTTCATATTTATTCATCTGGTAGAGGGAAAAACCGCCAACAAGTTTCTCGTAGATATCATGGTTGCCGTAGCAGGCATATGTTCCATATCTGGATTTCATATTGCTGAAATCAGATTCGATTTTCTCAATATCCGTCATTGCATCAAGGTCATTGTCGAATATGTCTCCGGCAAAACATATCAGGTCCGGATTCTGCTGGTTCACCAGTTCTACCATATCCCGTATGTTCTTTTCCCCTACAGTATATCCTATATGAGTGTCGGCTATAAGAACCACCTTAAGATCACCGCCGGTGGTCGAAGCTTTGTCAACGTTAACATCGTATTCTGTAACACGAAGATTGTTACAGTTGACTATACCGTAAAAACTGAAAAGAATGATAAGCACAGAAACAATGACTCCGCGTGTTCTGATAAAACGGACATGTTCCGGGCTGCCTTTCGGATGCTTTCTGAAAAAATGAATAATAAAAGTTACTATTTCTGCCGAAATAATGAATATCAGACAGTATATGAAAATTCCAACCCAGAAATTACTTATCATCTTGAGCCAGTGAACAATTACAGGGGATGAGAAAAGAGTCCAGCTTAGTACAGAACTCATAAGAAAAGCATAAATCAGGGTGAAACATATGCAGATTGCAGTACCTGCAGTGCCCTTCAAAAAGCCTCTTATCAGCCTTACAGCTCTGTGCCAGATAAGAACATTAATCAGTATGTACAATAGAGCCAGAGGAATCAGATACCACATGGTTTTCATTTCTCCTTATTATAAGTATTTCAGCTGCAGCTACAGATATGCCCAGACACCAGCCGGCCAGAACATCTGAAGGATAGTGTACTCCACAATACATTCTGGACAGCCCTATTCCAAACATCATAATAATCATTATTACAGTCAGAAGGGTCCTGATGCTGCCGGGTTTCATATTTCTCAGAATCAGCCACAGAAGCAGTCCGAAAAAGAACATACTTGTAATGGAATGGCCGCTGGTGAAAGAAAAACCCGATTCCTGAATCAGGTGATAAACATCATCAGGTCTTGGTCTTGCTACAGTGATCTTGATTACTTTATTCAGAGCTGTCGTGAAAACAGCTCCGGCGGCGAGAGGAACTCCGAAATTCATCCTTGCCGGCCTGATAATCAGAAACAGCATGCAGATAAGAGTGATTGACTGCCAGTTACCAAGAAGTGTGAACTTTGTTACAAAAGCAGAAAGCCCGGGAGATCTGAGCTCATAGAACCAGAATCGTACCGGGTCATCAAAAGATGAAATTCTTCCTGAAAGCAAAGCCAGAAGCAATGCGAAAAAACCTGCAATTCCTGCAGAAATAATTATTGTCAGTATCAGTGTTTCTTTTTTAGTCATTTTTCATTTTTATGAGGCCGAATATAGCTATGATTGCACCGGCAACCATAAAGAATAAAGCACTTCCCTTTGAATGACCCGGGAAGTATCCTGTTTTGTATGCTATGCCCATAATACATATCATCATGCCGACACCGGCCATAAGGATATGGAGGAATTTTTTACCGTAATTCATATGCTTTACCTGCTTTCTTTATTGTATTCTTCAAGAATTGCAACTGATGCGCTGCAGCCCAGCCTGTCGGCGCCTGCATCTATCATTGCTTTTGCATCATCAAGGGTTCTGATTCCACCTGAAGCCTTAACAAAGGCATTATCTCCAACTGTGTCCTTCATGAGCTTCACGTCACTCACAGTGGCTCCTCCCAGGGAAAAACCGGTGGAAGTCTTAACGAAATCCGCCCCGCATTCCACACAGGATCTGCATGCCTGGATTATCTCGTTCCGGTCCAGAAGACATGTTTCAATTATAACCTTAAGCAGGGCACCATCCTCATGGCACATCTGACTGATGGAGTATATCTCATCCTCAACATAGGCCCAGTTTCCGGCCTTTGCCTGACCCACATTCATCACAAGATCTATTTCCTGAGCACCGTCCTCCAGAGCCAGCTGTGCTTCGTAGGCCTTGGCGTTTGTGGACATGGCACCCAGAGGGAAGCCCACAACGGCTGCAACTTTAACGCCGGTTTCCTCATCCGGGTTCCAGGAAGCTCCTGCACCATCAATGAATCTGCGAACAGAACGCACGTGACTTCCGTTAACGCATACTGCTGCGAAATCGTAGGCAACCGCTTCGGAAACCAGCTTCAGAATCTGGCTGGCAGAGGCGTCAGCTTTCAGCAGAGTATGGTCGAAATATTTGTTAAAAGCTTTCATTGGAAATCTCCTTTAATTTATCTCATGTGCTATAATTGTAACATAAATTGGAGGTGTTATAACATGAAACCTGATATTAAAGGTCTTTATAGAATACAGGACAAGGATTACGAAAATCTGTACAACATGTTTCTGGGTGCTTTCAGAAACTATGAGAAGCTGGTGGGGGCTTATCCTGACTGGGATGACAGGCAGGCAGCCATTGAAATGGTTGTGGCATTTTACCTTGCATATGACTGGAAATACGGAGCGGCATACAGCCTTGATGAGAATATCAATGAGGCAATTGTAGTATGCCATTCAGATCAGGTGATCTATTCGCCGGAGATGATTGAAGCAGCAGATTGCGAGAATGAAAGATTCAAGGCGGCGGCAGCTAAACTTCCCCCGGAGCAGGTGGATTTCTGGTTCAGTTTCTTCGATGAATTCGACAGAAAAGAAGCTGCACTGGATATTCCCAAACCTCATATTTATGTTGACTATGTGGCGGTAAGAGAAGGTCTTCAGGGACAGGGCAGAGGCAGTGAAATAATTGGCAGACTGAAGGAGTATGCTGATGAAAAAGGACTTCCGATCATGCTGTTTACAAACGGAGAAAGAGATGTGAAGTTCTATACGAAAAACGGCTTCGAAATTCTTGGAATTACGAAATCGGAAGAATATAAATTTGAAAACACATATATGCTGTATAAACCGAAGCAGAAGACAGAATAATGAATCAGGATCAACTGCTTATAGCTAAAATTGAAGATAAAATAAGTCAGTCTGCAGACAGATATATGATTACCGCAGGAGATTTCCTTGATGTGCATCAGAGAAAAATATGCCATGATTATTTCAGAAGCGTGAAGCTTCCGGTGAAGGCAGTGTTCTACGGCGGTTATCAGGATGCTGAACGATGCATGCCGGTATTCATGCCGGATTATGCGTCTGAAGAAGATCTGGAAGAATTGCTCAGAGTAATTCGCGTAAGTGTGCCTAAGGGAAGCCGTCAGCTGACTCACAGAGACTATCTGGGCTCCCTTCTTTCCCTTGGAATTGACCGGGAGGTTACCGGAGATATTCTTGTAAGAACTCCTGACAGGGAAAACGGTGGCGGAGCGGATATTATAGTACAGTCGGAAATGGCGGATTTTATTGAACTCAACTATGACAGAGCCGGGAAAACAAGCCTTCATATTGAAATCCTTCCCATAAGGGAACTTGATACAGGAAGCGTGAATATTGAGGAAAAATCGGATACTGTAGCATCCCTCAGGCTGGACAGCATAGCGGCGTCCGCTTTTGGCCTGTCAAGAGCAAAGGCTGCAGAAGCGATCAGAAGAGGAATAGTATCTGTTAACAGTGCTGAGGTTACTAAAATTGACACAGAAATAGCTGAAGGGGATAAAATAGTCCTTAGGGGAAAGGGTAAGGTTGTTCTTGCTGAAGTGGGAGGAACAACAAGAAAAGACAGAATCAGAATATTATTAAATATATACAGGTGATGAAATGAAAATACCAGAATTATTCAAAGAAAAGGCAGAGTGCGGCAAACCGGTTTTCTCCTTAGAGGTGTTTCCTCCGAAGAGAAAGAGTAATATCAACTCCATATATGATGCGGTAGAACAGCTGAAGGTAACAGATCCGGATTTTATAAGTGTAACCTACGGTGCAGGGGGGAATATAGCAGATAATTCCACCTGCGATATAGCAGCGAATATCAAGAAAAGGTATGGAATAGAAACTGTTGCTCATCTGACATGCATCAATTCCACAAGAGAAGATGTCAAGGTGATGATTGAACGGTTCAAGAATTCCAACATTGAAAATGTAATGGCCCTCAGAGGGGACATTGTTCCCGGGGAGGAAATAAAAAGAGAGTTTGCTCATGCTAATGAGCTGGCCATTGAAATTCAGAGAAAATGCCATGATGATCTTGAAATTCTGGGGGCGTGCTATCCGGAAGGACACTATGAAAGCAAAAATCTGGAGGAAGACATTCAGAATCTGAAATATAAGATCGGAGCAGGTGCAAAGGTGCTTATTTCACAGCTTTTCTTTGACAATGTCAAATTCTACGGCTTTTTTTCAAGACTTAGGGACGCCGGAATTAATGTTCCCGTGGCAGCCGGAATAATGCCTGTTGTGAAATCAACACAGATAGAAAGAACAGTGCAGCTTTCAGGTGCAAGTCTGCCACACGGATTTACGGAGATGGTCGCCCGCTATGAGTACAGTCCGGAAAGCCTTTATGAGGCGGGAATTGAGTATGCCGTAACTCAGTGCAGAGACCTGATTGAGCATGGAGTTGAGGGCGTTCACATATATACAATGAATGATCCGGATGTAGCCATAAAGGTACATGAGGGTATTAAAGACCTGCTTTAAGGAATTGTGCGGTGTACTGTTTCGCACTTGCTTCAGTAAATGAGAAATCATAAGTATACAGCATTTGCGGTAATAACAGAGTATAAATTGTGTTATAATACAAAGGAGTATATGGTAAAATATGCTCCTTTTTTATTGACCGAAGGGAGAAGGAAAAATGAACGAAAACGGAAAGATCTTTTTCGCAAAGGCAGGCAACGAAAATGGGCTTACTGAGAAAATATATATGAATCCTGAAATGGCCAACAGACATGGCTTTATCTGCGATGCCACAGGCACAGGAAAATCCGTCACCTTAAAGGTGCTGGCAGAGTCGTTCTCGGAACTTGGGGTTCCAACATTCTTTTCGGATGTTAAAGGCGATATGGCAGGCATAGGCAAGGCCGGTGAGGATAACGAAAACATGCAGGAAAGAATGAACAGATTCGATATTAAGGACCAGTTCAAGTACCATGCGTTCCCTGTAACAATATACGATATTTACGGAGATAAGGGCATTCCTCTCAGAACAACAATTTCCGAGATGGGACCTCAGCTCATGTCCCAGATTCTGCAGCTGAATGATACCCAGTCAGACCTTCTGACAGTATCCTTCAAGATTGCAGATGACAAGCAGCTTCTTCTGTTTGATACAAAGGACCTGAAGGCTTTACTCACATACATTTCGGACAACGCAGATGCGTTCAAGGCTGATTACGGTCATATTGCACCAACTTCAATGGCAACCATCATAAGAGCAATCGTTGCATTGGAAGCAGAAGGAGCAGACAAGTTCTTTGGGGAACCTGCAATAGATATTAACGATTTCTTCCGTACTGATACAAGCGGATATGGAATGGTTAACGTGCTGGCGTCAGAGGCGCTTATCAACAAGCCTAGACTTTATTCAGCATTCATGCTGTATCTTCTCAGCGAACTGTTTGATGTTCTGCCTGAAGTGGGTGATTTGGACAAGCCAAAGATTGTGTTCTTCTTTGATGAGGCACACCTGCTGTTTGACAACGCGTCAAAGCCGCTTATGGAGAAGATTGAGCAGGTTGTTAAACTCATCAGATCCAAGGGCGTTGGAATATTCTTTGTAACTCAGAGCCCTGGAGACATCCCTAACAGCGTAATGGCACAGTTGGGTAATAAGATTGAGCATGCGCTGCATGCATATACACCTGCTGAGCAGAAGGTGGTTAAGGCGGCAGCAGACTCATTCAGAGAAAATCCTGAATTCAATACAGTTGAACTTCTGCAGAATCTTGGAACCGGGGAAGCTGTTGTATCCATGCTTGACGAGAAGGGCGCGCCTACAGTTGCGCAGCATGCATACATTCTGCCACCTGAAAGCTTCATGGGAGCTATTACTGACAGTGAAAGAGATAACCTGGTTAAGGTATCAACACTTTTCAACAAGTACGGAACAGCTGTAGATAATCCTTCGGCGTTTGAGACACTGAGAGGCGAAGCTCAGTCTGCACCGGCAGAAGCTGCACCGGCAGAAGCTGCAGCTGCGGCTCAGGAAGCACCAGTGGCACCGGCGGCACCTGCCAAAAAGGAATCCCACGGTGGATTTGCAGGGGGCACAGCTGAAAACGGCAAGTCATCAAATGCACCTAAAAAGGAAAAGCAGAGTGATTTTGACAAGATGAAGAAGAGCGTCGCATCAACAACAGGAAGTACTGTAGGCAGAGAAGTTGGCAAGGTTGTTGGTGAAGCGGTTCTTGGTAAAAGGGGAAAAACACTGGGAGGTAACATTGGATCGACAATAGGAAGGAATCTATTGGGGACGCTGATAAGAAAGTAAAATGAAAAGAATTAGTGAGATTGTTGAAAAACTGAATTTCGGTGGACAAGACAGAGAGTTTTTTGATATCCACGAAGAAGAAATAAGAGAACACAACGTTATGCTTTCAAAGGCGCTGATAATTGTTCTGATTGCTATTGATGGCATCTATGCGGTAACCGGTATGAACTGCCAGAGCAATCCGCAGATTAGAATAGCTTATATTCTGTTCCTGGTATTTCTCATGGTTCTTCTTGCTTTATTTGAAGTCATTGAGAAAAAGTCGCAAAACGGATATGTAATCATCTTCACAATAATTGAAATGGCCTTTGTGTTCCTGCTGTTTGCAGAGCCTGTTCTGGACAGAACACCAATAGCATGCTTCATTCCGGCATTCTTTGCCATTGCTTTTGTGCTACCGCTTATTCCTATTCACTGGATGGCGGAGATATTCGCCCTGGATCTGGTGGTGTTCTTTGCGGTTACACTTGTGTGCAAGGAATACAGTGTGGCCATTACAGATGTGATAAATTCCAGCACCTGCTATGTAATGGGAGCAATGCTGGGCGGATACATTCTAAGAGGCAGATGTACGGAAATACTTGCAAGGGATGTGCTAAAGGAAGCCAGTGATGCTGAAGTTGCAAGGGCAATGAACATTGCAAACAAGGATCCTCTTACAGGAGTTCAGAGCCGTACCGCCTACAATAACATGGAGACAGTTCTGAATGCACAGATTCTGGCCGGGACAAGCGAGGCGTTCGGAGTTGTTGTCTGCGACTGCAATAACCTGAAGGAAATCAATGACAGCTTCGGGCACGCAGCAGGAGACAGGCTGATAATAGATGTGAGCAATACCATATGCGACATCTTCCTGCACAGCCCTGTTTACAGAACCGGTGGCGATGAGTTTGTCGTGCTTCTGCAGGGATCTGATTACGAGAACAGGGAAGCTCTCACAAAGAAACTGGACATGTACAGAGATGAGAGATATGCAGGATATTCATTCGCCTGGGGAATGAGCGAATTTAACAAGGAAGAAGATACAGATGTGCATGATGTCTACAAGAGAGCAGACAGCAAAATGTATGAAAACAAGAGAACACTGAAGAAATTACAGGAAAAGAGATAATGAAGACAATAATACTGGACGGAGCAACAGGAACTGAATATCAGAAAAAGGGCATGCAGCAGGGACAGGATTCAACGGCTTTTGCCCTGGCAAATCCCGATGTGGTGAAGGAAGTGGCTCGGAACTATGCGGAAGCAGGTTCGGAAATTATCTACGCACCAACATTTAACCTTAACAGACAGAAGGTGGAGGATATAGGACTTTCACTTGAGGAGATTACGGAGAAACTGGCAAGACCGGTTCTGGAGCTTCGAGAAGAATATGCAAAGGCAGGCAGAAAGATCAGAGTTGCTTTTGACATTGGCCCTCAGGGAGAAATGGTTGAGCCTTTAGGTAAGCTCACCTTTGAAGATGCCTATGATTTTTATGCACAGGAAGCAAAGGCAGCCCAGAAGCTGGGAGTGGATGTTGTGACCATTGAAACCATGACAGACATATATGATGTTAAGGCAGCGGTTCTTGCGGTAAAAGAGAATACCGACCTCCCTGTATTCGCCACAATGTCATTTGAGGAAAACGGCAGAACCTTTACAGGAACCAGCCTGGAAACAATGGCAATCATCCTGGAAGGGCTGGGCGTGGATGCCATGGGCATCAACTGTTCCCTTGGACCGGTACAGATTCTTCCTCTCATGAAAAAGCTGAGAGCATTAACAGATCTTCCGATTATAGCTAAGCCAAATGCGGGACTTCCTGATCCTGCAACCGGTGGCTACGATATTTCCTGCGACGAATTCGTTGACACAATGAAGGAATATGTTGATGCAGGAGTTGACATGGTGGGAGGCTGCTGCGGTACTGATCCGGATTACGTTCGGGGCATCGCAGAGTATGTTAAGGCTAAAGATGTAAAAGCGGAAAGACAAGATGCAAAAACTGAAAAGGCTCTAATGGTCTGTAGCGGAAGCAAGGCGGTTACAGTTGATCATGTAACCGTAATTGGAGAGAGACTGAACCCTACAGGAAAGAAAAAGCTGAAAACAGCTCTTCTTGAGGGTGATTACGATTATGTGCTGAACCAGGCTCAGAAACAGATTGAAGCAGGGGCAGAAATACTCGATGTCAATGTGGGAGTGCCGGGACTGGACGAGGCAAGTGCAATGCCTGCAGTTGTGAAAAAGCTTCAGTCAAACTTTGACCTGCCGCTGCAGATTGACTCATCAAATCCTGACGCCATTGAAGCGGCACTTAGAGTATATAACGGCAAAGCCATAGTTAACTCCGTAAATGGAGACCCCGATGTAATGGAAAAGATTCTGCCGATGGTTAAAAAGTACGGTGCGGCAGTAATCGGACTTACACTGGACAGCGAAGGCATTCCTGAAACAGCAGAGAAGCGTTTCGCCATTGCAGAGAGAATTCTGGCAAAGGCAATGGAAC
This sequence comes from Clostridia bacterium, assembly GCA_024403155.1. Taxonomy (GTDB): domain Bacteria; phylum Bacillota; class Clostridia; order Peptostreptococcales; family Anaerovoracaceae; genus Lentihominibacter. Next base: position 17,594 of record JAKSSH010000008.1, read on the forward strand.
ACGGCATAAGAAAAGAAGATGTGATAATCGACTGTCTCACACTTACTGCATCTGCACAGCAGAAAGAAGTGAATGAAACTCTCAAGACTGTAAGAAGGGTCAAAGAGGAACTTGGCCTGAAGACTGCATTGGGCGTTTCAAATGTCAGCTTCGGTCTGCCACTGCGCCCTGTAATAAACAGAACATTTCTGACAATGGCTCTTGAAAACGGACTTGATCTTCCTATTATCAATCCGAACGATGAGGAAATGATGGCATCTGTTTTTGCATTCAACGTACTTAAGAATCGAGACACCAACGCAGTCGCATACATTGACAGATACGCTGAAGCAGAAGTGGCAAAAAAAATAGAAACGAAAGCTTCGGGTACTTTAAAGAAAAAAAAGGCTGTGTCTGCTGTAGCCCACGCAATAGATGCGGGACTTGAAGGAGAAACAGCCAAGGCTGTGGAAGAACTTCTGGAGAAAATGCCTGCCATGGACATCGTAAACAATGAGCTGATTCCAGCTCTTGATGCTGTGGGAAGGGGATTTGAAAAAGGTGAAATATTCCTGCCTGCAATGATGCAGTCTGCCCAGGCGGCACAGGCAGGATTTGATGTAATAAAAAAGGCCCTGGATGCCTCCGGTGAAAAAGGGAAAACCAAGGGCGATGTGGTTATTGCCACCGTTAAGGGAGACATACACGACATAGGCAAGAACATTGTCAAAGTTATCATGGAGAACTACGGCTTCAACATGATCGATCTGGGAAGGGATGTGCCGGCAGATGCTGTGGTTGATGCCGTTAAGAAGGGAGGCATCAGACTGGTTGGTCTGTCTGCTCTCATGACAACCACGCTTGCCAGCATGGAAGAAACAATTAAAGCCATCAAGGCAGAAGCTCCTGGCTGCAGAGTAATGGTGGGAGGAGCAGTTCTGACTGAAGAATATGCTGCTGAAATCGGTGCGGACTTCTACTGCAGGGATGCAATGAAGTCGGTTGAAGCGGCACAGAAGATTTTTGACTAAAGGAAGGTAACGACAATGATTGGAAGATACGGAAATGACGAATTTAACAGATTCATTCTGCTGCTGACTCTGGCGCTGATTATTCTGAATCTGTTTCTGCGTGTAAGATTCCTGCACGTACTTGTGATACTGCTGCTGATACTGTCATTCAGCAGGTCATTTTCAAGATGCTTTGACAAGAGACGTCAGGAAAACATGAAATACCTTGAGATAAAGAACAGGTTCTTTGGAAACAGGCAGCAGCGTGCATATAACAGAGAAAGAAAAGCAGACCGCAAGGCGGCGAATGAAGGCAAGCGCGTTCTTATCTGCCCATACTGCAAGGAAAAACTCCGCGTGCCTGTAGGTGCCGGCAAAATAAAAATCAATTGCCCGCACTGTCATCAGGAATTTGAGGAGACCGTATAAGAGAGGTTAGGAACATGTACGAGGAATTAAAGGAAATAATAAGGAACAGCGATAACATAGTTTTCTTTGGTGGAGCAGGTGTATCAACAGAGAGCAACATTCCGGATTTCAGATCCGAAGCAGGTCTGTATAATGCTCAGCAGAGCTACGGCATGAGCCCTGAACAGATGATTTCGCACAGTTTCTTCATGAGAGATACTGAAACCTTCTTTGACTATTACAAGAACAACATGGTGTATCAGGAGGCTGAACCAAATGCTGCTCACATTGCATTGGCAAAGCTTGAGGAGATGGGCAAGCTCAAGGCTGTGGTAACACAGAATATAGATGGTCTTCATCAGAAGGCGGGAAGCAAAGTTGTTTATGAGCTTCACGGCAGCATACTAAGAAATAACTGCATGGACTGTGGTGCATATTTCGACCTTGATTACATCATGGACCCGGCTCACTGTGATGGACACATTCCAAAGTGCGAAAAGTGCGGTGGAATTATCAAACCTGATGTGGTTCTTTATGAAGAGGCTCTGGATGATGTCCAGATAAGCGGTGCAGTTGATGCTATCAGAAATGCTGACGTACTTATTATCGGAGGCACATCACTGGTGGTTTATCCTGCTGCAGGTTTTATTAACTATTTCAAAGGAAGCAAGCTGGTTCTCATTAACAAGAGCAGCACAGCATTTGATGGCAGAGCAAATCTGGTTATCAATGATTCAATAGGTAAGGTACTGGGAGAGGCTGTAACAGAATAACAGATGGGGAAGTTACTTAACAGCGGATATGGAGCAATATTCGGCACCTACTGGGTTATCTATGCTGTAGTCTCAAGCTTCGCCTCGGTGTTCATGCTGGCAAGAGGATATTCAAATTCTCAGATCGGCGTGACACTTGCGGTGGCCAATGTGCTGGCTGTTGTTCTGCAGCCTCTTATTGCTGATTTTGCAGATAGATCAAAACGCCTGGGTGTACTGGGTACAACAGAAATAATGACAATTTGCATGATGATTTTCACTGTGGGAATGTTTGCCTTCAATGGCGGCACAGTGGCGTTGTGCGTTGTTTTTGTGCTGTTAATCGGATTTCACACAGTGCTTCAGCCACTGTTCAATTCACTGGCCTTCAGTCTTGAAGAATGCGGCGTTGCCATTAATTTCGGCATAGCAAGATCCGTAGGCTCTCTGGCATATTCAGTGTTCGTTGCTGCTTTCGGTACAATGGTTGAACACTGGGGCGTTGGCATAATGCCGGCTGCAAGCGAAGTATCATGTATTCTTCTTATAGCAAGTCTTGTGTTCACAGGACATTATTTCAAAAAAGCAAAAGCAAAGGCATATGGGGTAAAAAAAGATCAGCCTGATTTTGCGTTATCTGAGGACGAAGAGGATATTAACCTGATACAGTTCATACAGAGAAACAAGATGTTCTTCGTAATGAGTCTGGGAATCATCGGCCTTTATTTCAGCAATTCGGTGTTGAACTTCTACATGGCTCAGATTGTAAACGGAGTTGGTGGAACAACAGAAGACATGGGCAGAATTCTGGGAGTTATGGCCTTCCTTGAAATCCCTACGATGGTGTTCTTCAAACAGCTGAAAAACAGGTTCTCATGCAGAATCCTTCTGAAGGTTGCATGTATCGGATTCACGGTAAAGATTGCGCTGTGCTGGATGGCATCCTCGGTTCTGATGCTATACGTGGCACACATATTCCAACTGGTAAGCTTCGCGCTTTTTCTGCCGGGAATGGTGTACTTTACCGATGAAATCATGAGCAAGGGTGAGGCTGTTAAGGGTCAGGCCCTGTACACAACCATGATAACAATTACCACAGTGTTCTCCAGTCTCTTAGGCGGCTGGATTCTAGATGCTGCGGGACCTAAGACTTTAACATTTATAGCAACCCTGGCCACAGCTGCCGGGGCAGCCCTGATAATTGCCATAATAGACAGGGTTGGAAAGGATAGATAATGGCTAACATTCACAGAGTTAAACAATGGGTAATGAGCAGATCCACAGGATTGATTTCCCGGGAGCCTGAAGTGATAAAGGGAAGCGGATGTCTTCTGAAGATTCCGGAAATGCTGGCGGCAGCAGGTCACGAGAGAGTGCTGGTAGCAACCACGCCGGGGTTTATTAAGAGGAAGACACTGGAGCCGTTTTTCGAGGCCCTTGAGAGTGCAGGAATTGAAGCTACGGTATTCAGTGATGTTGTTCCTGATCCTACAATAGAATGTGTGGAACAGGTTGCCACTGCCTATGTTCTTGGGAACTGCCAGGCAGTTGTGGCTATCGGCGGCGGAAGTGTTATCGATTGTGCAAAAGCAGCCGCAGCCCGTGTTGTGCGTCCGGAGAAACAGATTAGAGACATGAAGGGACTTCTGAAAATCCATACTAAACTGCCGGATTTCTATGCAGTACCAACAACTGCAGGTACAGGATCTGAGGCAACTGCAGCATCAGTTGTAACTGACACTGTAGACGGACTGCATTACAAATACTCACTGAATGATACGTGCCTCATTCCGAAATATGCGGTTCTGGATCCGGAACTTCTGGTGGCGCTCCCGCCTGCTAATACGGCAGCAACAGGAATGGATGCACTGACTCATGCGGTGGAAGCATATACAAATAAATATCCGTCCGCTCTGGTTAAGGAGAAGGCGCTGGATGCAGTTAAACTTATTTACGATAATCTGCCGGTTGCATTTGAAGACGGAAAGAATATAGAAGCGAGAGAAAAGATGCTGCAGGCATCCTATGAAGCAGGTGTGGCGTTCACAAACAACTTTGTTGGATATGTCCATGCCATTGCCCATGGAATTGGAGCACTATACGGCATAGCTCACGGACAGGCTAACGCCATAATACTTCCATACGTCATGGAACAGTTTGGCAAAAAGGCCCACAAACCGCTTGCTGAACTTGCAAAGGCAGCGGGAGTGGACGGAAATGACGACTCAGAACTGGCTGCGGCATTTATTGAATCCATGCGGAAGATGAATAAATTGTTTGGAATTCCGGAAAAGATTGAGAAACTTAAGGAAGAAGATTTTGATATCCTGATTGACAGGGCAATTGCGGAAGCAAACTACACATATCCTGTTCCTGTAATATGGGGAAGGGCGGATTTCAGAAAGCTTCTGTTTAAGCTGAAGGGAAACTAATAAGCTGATGTTTAAATGCACAGGAGTATGTCACGAATGTGGCAGGTGCCGAAATACAGGTGCTGATGACAGCAAAATAAAGATGCTCGTATTCCCCGAAGGCTTCAGGGCAGATATAGGCACCGGCCTTGGTGTGGCTTTTGATATGGGAACAACCACAGTGGCTGGAATGCTGTGGGATTTTGCTCTGGGGCAGCAGCTTGCAGCGGCAGCCATGCCGAATCCTCAAAGAGATTTCGGCAGGGATGTGATTTCTCGTATTGCATATTGCGGTAAAGATGAGGAAAAACTGCAGACACTTCGCAGCCTGATAGCCGGATGCATGAACAGCCTGATTGCAGAACTGTGCAGAAGATCAGATAGACGTGCCGGTGAAATTACCAGAGCAGCTGTATGCGGCAATACAAGCATGTCTCATATATTCGCAGGATATTCACCTGCAGGACTGGCTTTCGCACCGTTTACTCCCGCCTACACAGGCACTTTAAAAATAACACCGGAGGAGGCTCTGCTTGATTTGCCGGGCTGCAGCTGGGTGACTGTATTGCCAAATATAGCAGGACATGTTGGAGGAGATATCACAGCAGGACTGCTGGCTTCGGGCATTCCGGATATGGAAGGTCTGAATCTGTTTATAGATATCGGAACCAATGGAGAAATACTTCTGGCTGACGGAAATGAAATGCTGACATGTTCAACAGCAGCAGGTCCCGCATTTGAAGGATCGGAAATAAAGTGCGGTTCAAATATTATAGATGTTATTGCAGACATGCTGGATGCAGGACAAATCGACAGAACAGGCAGACTGCTTACAGAAGAAACCATAATCACGCAGCAGGATATCAGAGACATTCAGCTGGCCAAGGGAGCCATTAGTGCCGGCATTGAGATATTGCTTGAAAAGGTGGAAAGAAAATCCCCAGAGCTGGATCGGATTATTATAGCAGGTGCTTTCGGAAACAATATAAAAAAGGAAAGTGCAATTCGAATCGGACTTATTCCGGAAGTGGCGCCTGAGAAGATAATATCTGCAGGAAACGCGGCAGGAACAGGAATATCCATGGCTCTTGTCAATGCTGATGTTATGAAGATGGCAGAAGACATTCCGAAAAAAGTAAAACATGTTGAACTGGCAGAAGAACCGAAATTCCAGGAGAGATTTTTGAAGGCTATGGATTTTTAAGATATGAATCAGCAGGTAAACATTGAATTCAATATGGAGGAATGCCGCAGCAGAGCTGAAATGCTGTTTCTGGAGAGAGCAGGTATATCCGGAGAAGGTGAAAAGTATGAAAATCTGCGCAGATCTGCCTGGGCACTACTTGAGGAGATTCTTGACTGCATTGAACTGAGGGGATCTTTCAGCTTCTATGGAGACTGCAGGTTGTCCGCTGACGATCTTATTGTTTCCATGGGAGATGGAGCAGAAGATGTTTCTCTGAAATGTACTGCTTTTCAGCAGTTCATGCCTGATTCCATTGAGGGAATCTATGCTTATGGTCTTACAGCGGGCGATTTGCCACTGGGAGACAGGTCCATAACAGAGCAGCTTCTCGGTGATTTCTGGGGCACTGCCTTTGTTGACGCAGCCCGGGAAAATCTAATGACTGAGATAGGAAAGGAGCATCCGATAAGCGAAGGTTTCGGACCGGGGTTTTTTGGAATGGATCCTATGGAAATCAGCAAACTGAAACTGCTTGTGGATTTTTCGAAGATCGGTGTGAAAATAAATGAAAGTGGCATGCTGCTCCCGCAGAAATCCTGCAGTGGAATTCTATTTAAGGTAAATGAAAAATATGATAGCTTAAATGAGGCATGCGAAATGTGCTCTGGCAACAGAGATTCATGCTGCCTTTGCATATTCTCAAAAAAGGGGCTGTGAAACAATGAGATACAGAACTGTGAGAACTGTCGAAAGTTCTGGTTTGACAACTGATACAGGAAGGAGAAACTTATGGTATACGTACATCTGGCAACAGGATTCGAGGAAGTGGAAGCACTGACTGTGGTAGACATCCTCAGAAGGGCAAATATTGACGTGCAGTCTGTTTCCATCATGGGAGAAAAAACTGTGGAAGGTGCCCACGGAATAAATGTTGAAGCAGACATTCTCTTTGAGGAAGCAGACTATGAAAGCTGCGAGATGATAGTTCTCCCGGGAGGGATGCCTGGAGCCACAAATCTGGAAGCTCATGAAGGTCTGATGAAAAACATTGTGGAATTTGCTCAGGGCCAAAAGAAACTTGCGGCAATCTGCGCCGCTCCGTTAGCTCTTGGAACCGCCGGAGTAATTGAAGGTAAAAAAGCCACAATTTATCCGGGTATGGAGGAGCGCCTTAAAGGTGCAACACCAACAGGCGACAGGGTAACCATTGATGGAGATGTTATTACAGGTATGGGACCGGCTTTCGCTATGGATTTCGCTCTGGCAATTGTGGGAGAA
>JAKSSH010000080.1 GCA_024403155.1 Clostridia bacterium
AAAACGATATTTAGATCAGTGATCTGATAATAACTACTGAAATAATAAACCTCTAAGAAGATAGTAAAATAAGAAATACAATTGTTATTGAATTAAGGATACCCCCATCATTTTTTTCAATGATGCCAGGGTATCCTTTGTTTTGTGATTCTGGTTATTCAATTGATTCAGTTCTGCAAATAAACTTTACATTGCTGTTTAGGTTGGAAGTATTATCTGTATAACTTGTGTATTTCTGTGAAAGATCAGTATAAGCTTTGAAGATATTACTGATTTCTTCTACGGTTCCCGTCTTTTCATATATCGGTTTTATCGCCTCAGCAATAGTTGCTGCACCTTCGGAAGCGGAAGCAACTCCCTCTGTGTAAACTTTGAGCCCTGTATAAAATTCGTTATAGCTGCTTAACTGGGCCTGTAAAGTCAGGATGCTTTCTGCTCCGGCAGCCATAGCTTCTGCGCCTGCGGCAATCTGCGCCTGCACTTCCGGACTGTTAAGGTTTTCTTCTGTCAAGGCTTCTATCTGTGCAACTACATTATTCTCGATAGTTGCTTTAATGTCATCAGATTCCATCTGTTCTGTGAGGGCAGAATCAATTGCCTGTGCGACTTCCTCCGACATCATCTGCATTTCAAGAGCAGAATTTAACTGTGCCTGCTGGTTTTCATCGATCATTCCAGCGCTGACAGCTGCATCATAGTTTTCAGCATCCATTCCCTGGGAGGTTAATATCTGTTCCCAAACTTTTTCTTTTACAGCTGCTTCAACCTGTGGTGCAACCTGAGCTTTGACAGCTTCTGTCACACCTATACGGATCTGGTCTTCATTTTCTTTCACCGCAGTTTCCACCTGTGTCCTTGCAGATGCTTCTGCATATGCCTGGGGATCCTGGACTGCGGTTACAAGTCCTCCGACAACTTCCTCGTAGTTTTCTATTGTGAGCTCCGGAAGGTCCAGGCCAGATTCGGCAAGTTTTCCGTTGGCTGTTGCAAGAAGGGTAGTGAATACTGTTTCAGCGCCAGTTACCAGTGCTTCATTATTGCTGGATAAAGTTTCAAGCCCTTCACTTAACTGGGAAATTCCGTTATAGAGTTCCGTGAATTTGTCAGTGATAGATGCTAATCCTTTTTCGATACCGTCAGTTCCTTTCGTAATGCCGATTGCGGATGTTAATTGGGAGATTGTATCGTCAAGAGCATCTGTGCCAGAAATAGAACCGGATAGAATCGTAACTGCAGATGTTAACTGGAAATTATCCGTATCTGCACTGATCTCGATGAAATCCGGAATATCTAGATCTGAGCCTTCAATATAAGAAGATAAATCTTCCTTCATACCAGGGAACGTCATTCCGGCAATTACTGTTCTGTTTCCATCATTAAAGGTTATGGCATTCGTAGCCTCTATGTCTGAAAAATGATCATTATCAAGAACAGTACCGGTAATAGCTGTGAATGGAATGTGTAATTCTTTTGTCTCACCATTAATATCAGCTTCTGTCAGCAGTGTATTGTTATAATCAAATCTTATGACTACATGACCGGCTTTTCCCGATAGTTCTTCTGCCGATATTTCATTTCCATCAAGTGAATAGGTGATAGTAAGCTCTACCGGCAGCTCTTTATCGGATATGCCCTGCCAGCAGTCACCGGAAATATTCTGAATATCAGAAAGCCCCGCCATATTTTTCTCTGCATCTTCCGCAGAAACATTGGTGAAAATATCACTGACAATAATCTTTTTTGCAGAACCGTCGCTGTTTTCAATAACATATACGGTTTCATCTTTTGAAGGAAGGTTATTTATTTTTTCCGGTGCTGCAAATGCAGGGAATGCAGCAGACGATATCACAAGGGAAACAGCAGCTAAAGCTGCAATGCTTTTATATAATTTCATGATCTATCTCCTTATCTAACTACTTTTTTCATGCCGAATGTTGTTGCGCAGATGATCCGGTCGCAGAGGATCAGGAGTGCAGGAAGTACGAAAAGAACCATCAGTACACTTATTACAGCTCCTCTTGCCATCAGCATGCACATGGAACTAACAATCTCGATATTTGAATAAACTGCAACGCCGAAGGTGGCTGCAAATAATCCAAGGCCACTGACAATAATGGACGAAGCGGATGTCTTTAATGCCGTGATGACAGCATCTTTTTTCCTGTTTCCAGCAATTCGTTCGGATTTATACCTTGTTGTCATCAGGATTGCATAATCTACCGTTGCGCCAAGCTGGATGGTGCTGATGCATATAGGAGTAATGAATGACATTGACTGTCCAAGGTAATGCGGAAGTCCAAGGTTAATGAATATTGCCAGCTCGATAACACCGATCAGAATGAATGGAAGGGAGAGGCTCTTTTCCACGATTGCGATGATCAGGAAGATCGCCAGGATCGAGATCAGGGTTACAACTTCAAAATCATGTCCTGTGGTGCGGATCATATCTTTTGTACAGGAGGATTCACCAATCAGCATTCCTTTCTCATCATATTTTTTCAGTATGCTGTTCAGCTCATCAATCTGATTTCCAACGGCATCACTTGCGGTTCTGTATTCGGAATTGATCAGCATGAGTTTCCAGTTATCCGATTCAAGGATTGAGCGGATGGAATCCGGAAGAATCTCTTCCGGAACAGCGGAACCAAGTACGCTTTCCAGACTTAATACATATTTGACACCGTCAACCTTTTCCATTTCATTGATCATGGATCTTACATCTTTTGCAGGTGTATCTGTGCTTACCAGCAGCATATGGGTAGAGGCAATATCGAAGTTTTCGGAAAGCTTGCTGTTTGCGATAACGCATGCCATATCTTCCGGAAGGCACTTGCCCATATCGTAGTAAACCTCATCGTTGGCCTGCGAGTATCCGTAGTAGCCAGGGACAATCAGCAATGCAAAGATTGCAATGAATACAGGGAAAATCCTGCATACACCTTTTGCAAACCTGCCCATATCCGGGATCAAAGAGCGATGTTTTGTCTTCTGAAGAGGCTTATCAAGTATCAGTATGAAAGCCGGCAGAAGAGTTACACATCCGATAACTCCCAGAAGAACTCCTTTGGCCATTACGATTCCCAGGTCACGTCCCATGGTGAAGGACATGAAGCAGAGGGCAATAAAGCCGGCGATGGTTGTAATCGAGCTTCCAAGGACAGAGGAGAAGGTTTTATGGATGGCGTGAGCCATTGCTTCTTTATTGTCCGAAGTCAGCATACGTTCTTCGTTATAGCTGTGCCATAAGAAGATGGAATAGTCCATTGTTACGGCAAGCTGCAGAACTGCAGACAAGGCTTTTGTAATATATGAAATCTCCCCAAGGAAGTAATTGCTTCCCAGATTTATAAGGATTGCCATTCCAATGGTTGCCAGGAATACAAAAGGTATCAGCCAGCTGTCCAGGAAGATCATCATGATGAGGCAGGCACAGGCTACGGCTAATGCCACATATATTGGCTCCTCCTGCTCGCACAGGTCTTTCAGATCCGTTACAAGAGCAGACATTCCTGAAATGAAGCATTGTTTTCCAGTGATGCCTCTAATTTCGCGGATCGCATCCATGGTCACATCGGCAGATGTCGATGAATCAAAGAAAACTGCCATCAGTGTGGAATTTTCTGTGTTGAATGCATTCAGCAGCTTTTCCGGAAGGATTTCCATTGGAACAGAAAGATCCGCCAGTGAATCGTACCAGAGGACCGTATCCACGTGGTCTACCTGTTCAATCTTTTCTTTTAGTGAAGCTACATCTTTTGGGGTCATATCCTCTAATATAATGAAGGAGAATGCCCCTTTTCCAAACTCATCCAGAAGGATATTCTGACCGATTACGGTATCCATGTCTTCTGGAAGATAATTAAGCATGTCATAATTGATCCTTGTATTCAGAAGTCCGAATACCGAAGGAATCAATAGAAGAATGCCAATTATCAAAATAAGTACCCGGTGTTTAACTATTTTTCTTGCAGCACCCATATCTTTATCCTTTCAAATTAATTTTTAAACCATGTCTATTACATCTCTGTGGATTTCTTTCGTAACCTTTACAGCGAAGACTGCAACAATAAGATTGAGGATTCCTTCTAACAGAAGTGATATTCCAAAGATGATCATCAGAAGCTCACTGCCAATAGAAGGCCTTAACACAAGGACGATACCAGCTGCACAGGCGATAATTGCCAGTGCCATTATCAGCCACCAGTTGGAGATGCCAAATTTTCTCGAGTCTTCAGCAATCTGGATTTTAAACAGCCCATCTGCCATTATTGCAATGCCGAACACAATGCAGATAAACATGACGGTGCCTCCATTTGCAACCAGTGTTAAGATGCCTAAGAGCATTAAGAGGATTCCAAAAGCCAGGTCAAACTGAAATGCAAGCCGGTAGAGGTCTTTTGAAAAATAACCGATCAGCTTGATCAGCCCGAATATGATCATTCCAACCCCAAGGATCTTTTCAACTGCCAGGGCAGAAAGATCCGGAAACAGGATCATTGCAATACCAAGCAGGCAGAACAATGAAGATATGCCAATATAACCAAATTTTGCTGTTTTTATTTTGTCGATGGAACGCATAGATGGTCTCCTTTCTTTCTTGATTGTTGTCTGATTTATTTAACAATAGGGATTATAGAGATTTTTAAAGAACCTTAAATGGACAGAAAAAAACAGCTGTCTGAAAAACAGACAGCTGTGAAGAAATTGACTAAAATTTAGGCAGAAAGCCCTGAATGCCTAAAAATTTTTGGATTTTGCTACGATTGCTGCAGGGATATCCTTGGAAAACTCGATCACATTTTCTATATCATCCAGGGCATCATCCGGCATTCCGGAATTGATCCAGTCGATGATAAGCCCAAACAGCAGGCATTTAAGCACTTTAATGATGGCTGCAGCATCATTAACATCTGATTTCATGTCGGGAAAAGCAGTGTTAACATAATTTGTCACAGTCTTTTCGCAGGTCAACAGGGCTGCATTTACAAAATAGTCTTTATTAACAGAATTATATATGTTCATTATTGC
>JAKSSH010000081.1 GCA_024403155.1 Clostridia bacterium
TGCCTTATCGCCTTCATGAGTGTAACCGCATACTGTGCATGACCATTTCATAGTTATTTCCTCCTTGTTTTTCTGTATTTTCAATCCAATTATTTACGTCTTTATCCTTAATCCCCTCTGTAAGTATACTATACTATTTTAGTCCACAAAGGTCAAGTCTTTTTTCGTAAATTAATTTTTTTTGCAAATCAGGCCATTCGTGGTGAATCTGTATAATCTATTTAAGAAATGCCTGGATTTCTTCTCTGGATCTGTATCCCACGAATGAATCTGCAATCTTGCCGTCCTTCATGAGCACAACATAAGGAATGCCTGTAACTCCGAACTGCGCCGCCAGCAGACCTTCTTCGTCAACGTTAACCTTGCCTACCTTGATCTTCCCCTCATATTCCTGAGCGATTTCCTCAAGAGCCGGTGCAATCATGTTACAAGGTCCGCACCATGTTGCCCAGAAATCCAGAAGAACCGGAATCTCTGAATTAACAACTTCTTCCTGGAAGTTCGCCGCTGTAATCTTAATCTCTGCCATAATATCCTCCCTATTTTTTCTCAAAGTCTGAAGCTGGATGCTTGCACCGCGGACAGATGAAATCTGCCGGCAGATCTTCGCCTTCATATTCATAACCGCAGATTTTGCAAACCCACTTAGGAGCTTCTCCAGCCTTTGCTGCTTCAGGTGCAGGTTTGATATTCTGCCGATAATACTCGTATGTTGTTGACGGCACATCAGAGAGCACCTTGGCTTCCTGGATCTGACCAATGAACATTGTGTGTGATCCCAGGTTCAGTGTTATCTCCACCTTGACTGAAAAATATGCGTTAGTACCTTCGGTAATGTAGTTGATGCCGTTTGCTGCATTAGCATAACCCTTGAAGCCTTCAAACTTGTTAACATCTCTACCTGACTGGAAGCCGAATCTCTTGAACAAATCAAAGCTTGCTTCCTGTGAAAGAACCGATACGTTGAATTCTCCGGATTCCTTAATCATGTCGTGAGTATAGTTCGCCTTGTTCACGCAGATGCTCATCTGATTAGGCTCTGATGCTACCTGAATCGCTGTGTTGGTAATACAGCCATTGTCCTTGCTTCCAACCTTTGTTGTAAGTACAAACAGACCGTAACTCAGTTTAAACATTGCATTGTTATCCATAACCGTACACCTCCTAAATTCATACTTCTATATTTATACTATACTATTTTAGTCCAATAATGTCAACGCACTTTTTCTCCACTTCCCCAGCCTCAAGGTTTACGCAGCAGGAATACTTATAGCCATCCCCCAGCGCAAATTCCTTCAGGGTGTACTCTCCGCCGTATGCCATCGCCACATCTGCTGCCGGTGCAGAAGTCTCAAGCTTAGGACCCTCTTCTGTCAGCAGTATCCTGAAGCTGTCAAGCGGCATTCCCAGCCCCCTGCCTTCGCATTTGATAACGCTTTCCTTCAGAGTCCAGTATCTGAAGAACCGATCTGCCTTTGCATTATCAGGCTGAGCTATAATGTCCGCGTACTCCTCTTCACAGAAGAACCGGCGGGCAATCTTCATGTCACGGTCCTTCACAATCTCCACGTCACAGCCTACCTGTGCTGTGGAAATTCCGCACATCACCCGCTCACCGGAATGAGACAGACTGAAATGCATCTCACCGAAGCCCTTATCCGCAAGCCACTTCTGGTCAAAATCCGGTTTCTCGTATTCGCCAAATGCAATGTGCTCATCTGCGCATTCAAACCCAGCCATTCCCGTTGCCGGCCCACCGCTGACCGCGCCCGCTGCAGCCCCACTGCCGTCCATGCCCGCTGCCGCCACGTCTCTGCATGCCTCATGCAAAAGCAGTCCTGCTCCCAGGGACTGGGCTCTGCCCTTGGCAAACTTCATTGCGTCTGCCTTTGCGCGGCGATCTTCAGAAACCAGATTCCGCAGCCGGTCATAAACCTGCGAATCAAGCAGCGGCGAAATGTCCGCAATATATACAGTTGTAATTACCTTCGTTCTCATAGTAATTAATTGTACCAAATCCATGAATATATGTCGAAATGAACTTTTTTACTATCAAATACAACCAATTAAAAATGCAATTCGCCATTGAATGCCTTTCACCTAAGAATTATAACACAAAAGGAGCTACCGCATTATGCGATAGCTCCCGCAATACAAATTGGAATTAGTCTTCCTGATAAGGCTTCAGATCGTCAGCCCAGATAAGCTGTACGCCGGTTGCTTCCTGTACTTCTTCCTTTGTGAAGTCAGGATGCAGTTCGATAACCTTGATTCCTTCAGGGGTAACGTCCATAACAGCCATTTCTGTGATAATCTTTGTTACGCATTTTTCTGCTGTAAGCGGCAGAGTGCATGCAGGCTTGATCTTGTGAGCACCCTTCTGTGTGTGCAGCATTGTGATGATTACTTCAGGACATCCTGCGCACAGGTCCATTGCTCCGCCCATTCCTGCAACCTTCTTGCCAGGAACGATCCAGTTTGCCAGATCTCCGTTTTCGGCTACTTCCATAGCACCGAGAACTGTTGCTCTTACGTGTCCGCCTCTAACAAGACCAAAGGATTCAGCTGTGTCAAAGAACTTTGCTCTTGGAACTGCTGTTACGTAAGTACCGCCTGAGTTGATGATATCAACGTTCAGGTTTGATTCGTCAGCAACCACATCGATTCCTGCGAATCCGTTTTCTGAATGACAAGTTACAACTACGTCTTCAGGAAGATAATCAGCTACCATTGTTGGAAGGCCGATTCCCAGATTGATGAAATCTCCATCAAAGAATTCTTTTGCGCATCTCTTTGCGATTCTTGCTTTTAAATCTGCCATCTCTTTTCTCCTTCCACAATTGTATTAACCAGTACACCGGCTACCTGCCACATGTCAGGATCAATTTCGCCGATTTCAACCAGCTTTTCAGGAGCGATGATTGTCTTCTTTGAAGCTCCAGCCATAACGATGTTGAAGTTTCTTGTTGCCTTCGCACAGTAGTAGTTACCAAACTTGTCTGCTACTGTAGGTCTGATGAATGAATAATCAGCATAAAGAGGTCTTTCGAAGAGCCACTTCTTACCGTCGATTACCATTACTTCCTTTTCTCTTCCCAGTTCATCCAGTTCAGTTTCCATTGGAGTACCAAGACCTACTGGTGTGAGAACTCCGCCGAGACCATAAGCTGCTGCTCTGATCTTTTCTGCCAGTGTTCCCTGTGGTACCAGAGTGTACTTCAGTGATCCGTCTGCAAACTGTTCGTTAAGTCTAGGGTTAACGCCTACGTGTGAAGCGATAATGTGGTCAACCATGTGGTTCTCAAGCAGTTTGCCGATTCCTCTTGGAGTCTTTCCTGCGAATTCGCCAGCTGGCTGGCCTTCTGCCAGACCGCCGTCGTTTCCGATTACTGTCAGGTGCTTTACGCCTTTTTCTACCAAAGCATCCATGAGGATTTCAGGTGAACCTGTTCCCAGGAATCCACCTACCATGATAGTCATACCGTCTTCAACGCCTGCAACCGCTTCCTGAGGTGTTAAGATTTTGTTTATCATATTTATACCATCTTTCTGTTTACTATCTCAGTTAAAACGAATGATGCAACATCTTCTGCATACTTGTGCTGTCCAAATCCTGCATCATATCCTAGTTCCTGAGCCAGTTCGTGTGAAATTCTAGGACCACCACAAACCAGGATAACCTTATCTCTCATGCCTTCTGCTTCAAGCAGTTCAACCATGTTAGTCAGGTTGTCAATGTGGATGTCCTTCTGAGTTACAGTCTGTGAAACCAGGATTGCATCAGCCTTCAGTTCCTTAGCCTTTGCAATCAGTTCCTCGTTAGGAACCTGTGATCCCAGGTTGTAAGCTTCAACGCCTTCATATCTTTCAAGACCGAAGTGGCCGTGGAAGCCCTTCATGTTCATGATAGCGTCAATACCTACTGTATGAGCATCTGTACCAGTTGATGCACCAACGATAACTACAGGGCGCTTGATGTTTTCCTTGATGTACTCTGCACATTCAAGTCTATCCATAACGTCAACGTCAACCTTAGCTACCTTGATTGTAGTGTAATCTACTGTGTGCTGGCACTTGCCATATACTACGAAGAATGTATATTCAGGAGTCATTGCTTTAGAATATACAACGTTTGGTTCGTCAAGACCCATTTTCTTTGCCAGAATCTTAGCTGCTTCACTTGCTTCATCACCATAAGGTACAGGAAGTGTGAATGCAACTTCAGTCATACCATCGTTAAGAGTGTCGCCATAAGGCTTTACCTTTGTCAGATCGATCTGAGCTACTGCTGTTTTATCTGCCATTATTCTGCACCTCCTAACATAAGTGGAATGAACGGATTGAAGTATTCGTCATCCTTAACGCAAACGCCTGCCAGGCCCTTTCCGCCGTCTCTAGGTCTCTTTACTCCGCCGAACTTACCCTGTTCGATTGTTGAGAACAGGCCTTCTTCAACGATTTCTGACAGAAGTGCATCTGCCTTTTCCAGAGTTTCCTGAGCTCTTGTCTGGATGATTCCGTTTTCCTTGAAGTATACGTCGCTTCCCAGATCTCTCATGTTGTTGAAGATGTACTGAGCATTTTCAATTGAGAGGTATCTGTCGTGCATGTGTGGTGTGTGGATTGCTTCTGTCAGCATTCCCAGCAGCTGCAGGGACTGACCTGACCAGATAGCGATCATGTTGAACAGTGCATCCTGTACATTACCCTTGAAGATATTTCCGGTCATGTACTTTGTAGGAGGCATGTACTTAAGTGGAGCGTTAGGGAAGATTTCTCTAGCCATAACAGCCTGAGCCAGTTCATACAGGAATCCGTTTTCAATGTCCGGATCCATTTCGAATGCATGGCCAAGACCCATCTGTTCTTCCTTAACGTTTGCCAGCACTGCGAACTGCTCGTTGATGAGCTGTGAAGCCAGTACTGTATGTGCGTTTTCATAAGCATCGTCTGTTGTGAGGTAGTTATCTTCACCTGAATTGAAGATAATGTCACAGTATCCGATGATAACTCTTGAGAA
>JAKSSH010000082.1 GCA_024403155.1 Clostridia bacterium
CACTGTCCTCCACATTTGGATAAGAAATACATGATATATATAGAAATCAGTGATAGTAATTCCGCATATAATCGGCTTTACTCCTTTGTTATCGTATAGGAGGTTGTAATGGCCAAGGTAAGTACCAGTAAGCTGAAACTGCTCTATATAATGGAAACGCTGCAAAAGCAGAC
This sequence comes from Clostridia bacterium, assembly GCA_024403155.1. Classification (GTDB taxonomy): domain Bacteria; phylum Bacillota; class Clostridia; order Peptostreptococcales; family Anaerovoracaceae; genus Lentihominibacter. Next base: position 174 of record JAKSSH010000082.1, read on the forward strand.
CGATGAGAATAACAGGCTAAGCACTGCAGATCTTATTGAGATGCTTCATGACAAAGGCATTAAGGCTGAGAGAAAGAGCATATATGATGACATAGAAACTCTTAAGGAGTTCGGTCTGGATATTATGTACGACAAGGAAGAACCTGCAGGATACTATGTGGTAGACAGGGAATTCGAGCTTCCTGAACTTAAGCTTCTGGTGGATGCGGTTCAGTCATCAAAGTTCATAACTCTGCGAAAGTCTGCCAGCCTGATTAAGAAACTGGAGAAACTGGCCAGCCACAACGAGGCCAAGCAGCTTCAGAGGCAGGTGTTTGTAACAAACAGAGTCAAGGCCATGAACGAATCCATCTATTACAATGTGGATGCCATTCACGTCGCAATCCAGAACAATAACCAGATAAGCTTTGGTTACATGAAATGGAATCTTGACAAGCGACTGGAACCCCGCAACCAGGGCAGGGATGTGGTGGCAAGTCCATGGGCATTAACCTGGGACGATGAAAACTACTACATGCTGGCCTATGATGAGACTGCCGGAATAGTTAAGCACTACAGAGTGGACAAGATGAGGAACATCAGGCAGCTGTCCGGGAAGAGACTTGGAAAGGATATATTCAACAACTTTGACGCTGCTAAATTCGCAACATGTACCTTCGGAATGTTCGGCGGAGAGACACAGAAGGTTACGCTGGAATGCGACAATGAACTTATAGGTGCCATACTGGACAGATTCGGAACCAATGTAATTATCGTTCCTTCAGGGAAGGATAAATTCAAGATTACACATGACATTACGGTCAGCGGTCAGTTTTTCGGCTGGCTGGTGGGCCTGGGGCCTGGAATCAGAATCGCATATCCGAAGAACGTGGCAGATCAGTTTGAAGCACGTATTGAAAGTATGAAACAGGAGAAATAACCGTGGAAACATTTGCACAGAAACTGCTGAAAATATATGACAGAAAATTATTGAGCGGAGAAATTACATTCAGTCAGTCGGGAATAAGCAAGAACGACTTTACCAGACTCTGTATAGATCCGGAATTTGTTGTATCAAGAGAGGCCTTGGAGGTTATATGTGAAAAGATGAAACTCACAGAGGCTGAGAAAGAAGAATTGTTGAAATTTACAGAATAACGGGACTTTTTTAAATGCGTTTCTTTTGAATAAATACACAAAATCTGCTATAATGTTTTAGGATGTTTTGCAGAAAGAAGGAATAAATGGTCGAAGCACAATTTGAACAGGGACAACTATTAGTATATGGGACCAATGGCATCTGCACTGTGGACAGTGTGGATCTTATGAGTTTTTCTGACGGTATGCCTAAGGAAATGTATTATGTTCTCAGGCAATACAGGAATCAGGAGAACACTTTTTTTGTTCCTTTAAAAAACGAAAAGCTTACATCCAAGATGCGTGAAATAATGCAGAAGGAGGATATTGAAGACATTCTCATGGGCCTTTCCGATGACGATGTTAAGTGGGTCAAGGACAGACGTGAAAGGGTAGAATACTTAAAGGGAATTCTTCACGATGGAGTCAGTCAGAAACTCCTGAGCATGATTATCCTGATATACAACCAGAAGAGAAAGCTTGAGAAGGAAGGAAAGAAGCTTCCGGTAACAGAGGCCGGTATCCTGAAATCTGCCGAGAAACTGGTTGAAGAGGAGTTCGGATGGGTTCTGGGAATGGAGCCTGAAGAAGTGCCGAAATTTATAAGAAAAAGACTTCATATTCCTGAAGAAGAATGAGTCAAAGGGCAAGCCTTTGGCTTTTCTTTATGGTATAATTATTAGACAGTCTAATATATGAACAGAAAGCGGTAATGAAATGAAGGATTTTTCAAAAGAATTTAACAAAATACTGGCAGAAACATATCACAATGTTCTGCTGGCAGAAGAAACAAAAAGAAAATACAGTAAAGCCGGATTCACATTCAGGGACAGAAATGCCATTTCATATCTTACCAGATTTAAAAACGGCACAAATCTCAGTGATGTGGCTGATTTTCTTAAAATCAGCAGACCTTCAACTACGACCCTTATCAAGAAACTTGAGGCTCATGGACTTGTAGAGAGAGTTCCTGATCCAACAAGTGACAGGGGAACGCTGGTGAAGATAACTCGCAAAGGCAGACTGTTTGCAATATATCAGCAGAGATACAGAGACAGAATGGCTGCCCGCGTAAGCGATGAAATGACAGAAACGGAAATGGAAATTCTGTACAAGAGCTTCTGCAAGCTGAATCAGTTTTTTGTTGACAGTATTAATGAATCAGAGGAAATACACAAATGAAATTCAAACTAGCATTATTAATTTCCAAACTGGCTGCCTGGGGAATTAATCTTGTGGCAAAGGGCAGAGGAACTAATCTGCCGGGAAAGATTGCCTTGAAACTGGATCCGGAATTCATAAGTCATATTAAAGGTCTTGACCCGGACAAAACAATTTTCGTAACCGGAACAAATGGCAAGAGTACAACTACAAATCTCATGGCACACGTTTTCAATAAATCAGGGCTTAAGGTTGCTGCAAATCTTGAAGGGGCCAATCTTATCGGGGGAGTCATAGTATCACTTCTGAAGAATATAGGCCTTTCAGGGGAACTTAATGCTGACATAGTCCTCATGGAAACAGATGAAAGATTCCTGCCTATTATTCATAAACAGCTTCCTGCCAGACACCTTTGTGTCACAAATGTTCAGAAAGACCAGGTTCAGAGAAACGGTGAACCTGAAATCATCTGGAGAAAGATTGCTTCAGTTGTAGATGAGAACATGACAATGTATGTCAATGGTGACGAACCTAATGCACTGAGCCTGGGACTTAGAGCAGGCAAATGCGTTAAATACGGAGTGGATAGAAACTCATCCTCATTTGACAAGCAGGGAGATTTTTTCTCAGTTACAATGCCATGTCCTGTTTGCCATGAGCCAATAGAATTTGCGGCATATAACATAGATAACATCGGACCGTTCAAATGCTCTGTATGTGGATTTGGTGGCGGTCTGAACGACTTTCAGGCAACAGATATCGACTTCGATGCCAGGACCTTTAAGGTTGCCGGTACAAAGTACGATTTCAAATACAGCACACCTTATTTCCTTTATTGCTATGTTGCAGCTCTGGCAGTGGCAAGAAGCTTCGGAGTATCCGAGGAAAAAATCAGCGAAGCATTTTCTGATTTTGCACTGCAGGGAGGAAGAATGGAAACCATCAAGGCGGGTGGCAAGGATATAAAGTATCTGAGAATGAAACAGGAAAACCCTGAGACTGTGCAGTCTGCTCTCAATGTAATTGCAGATGATACTACCCGGAAGGTATTCCTTCTGGGACTCGATGAACTGGTAGATTTCGATCCCCATTACACCAATACATTCTACACATTTGACTGTGACTTCCGCAGACTGGTTAATTCCGGTGTAGAGAAGTGCATATGCTTCTCAGGCACCGTTGCATATGATGCAGGACTGAGAATGCTCTATGACGGTTTTGATGAAGAGAAACTTGTAATTCTGCCAACCAATGACGATGAGGCTATTTTTTCAGAACTTGCCAAGTGTGAATGTGATAACGTTTATCTGATAACCTGGCTTCACAAGTTCGAGTCACTGGCAGAGTACGCCAAGGCGCACGCATAGAAAGGAAGCGGATATGAACGATTTCAGTAAATTCAACAGAATAAGAAACAATGTGGACAGAAGAGCTGATTTTGTTACAAACGTTTCCGAAGTGTCAGGGGAAAGCGGATTCAGATGTCTTCATATTCTCTGGCTGTATCCTGATGTAATGAATATTCACGGGGGCAGGGGAGACATAATGGGACTTCTCCATATCAGCAACCTGCTTAACATTCCGGTGGAGATTCGCAGGTGGGATTCACTTGTGAAAGACTTGGACTGGCAGTGGCCGCACATGGTGTTCATGACAGCAGGGGAACTTAAGTGCGTTCCGGATGTTGTCAGTGCACTGCAAAGACAGAGAAAAGATCTTGATGAATTCGTAGAAAGAGGCGGATACTTTATCGCCAATGGAAGCAGTGGTGGTGTACTTGCAGACAAGGTTGAGCTCTTCGGCGGAAAGGTTGTTTCAGGTCTTGGACTTCTTCACATGAACTGGAAGGAAAGAGGCGCCGTATGGGGTGATGACATCTGGGTTAAGACATCTGATGGAATTGATGTGATAGGAAATCAGATACAGGTGGCAGACATTACTCTGGCAGAGGGGCAGGAGCCTTTCGGAAAGCTGGTTTACGGCAGAGGTAACGATGGCGCGTTATCGGCAGATGCCATCGGCAGATCAGACTCCATAGACATCAGCGACGTGACAGGAGGCTCAGGCCTTGAAGGGGCAAAAACCGGCAATGTAATATACACATCGGTTCTGGGGCCGCTTATTACAAAAAACCCTGAATTTACGGCTTCTGTTCTATCGGGAGCAGCAGCTACAGCCGATATTGAAGTCGCCAAACCTCTGGCAGAGGAAGATGTTGAAATGGAGTTGAAATCTGCAGAATATATAAAGAACTTCATGAAGAAAAAAATGGAGGAAAAAATGGGCAAATAAAGAAGAATTTCTCCTTGACAATAATATGTCCAAATGGTAGTATATTTCTTGCGGCGGCTAAGATATGCTGCGCGTGTGGCGGTGTAGCTTAGTTGGCTAGAGCGTCCGGTTCATACCCGGAAGGTCGGTGGTTCGACTCCACTCGCCGCTACCAATGGGAGTTTAGCTCAGCTGGGAGAGCACCTGCCTTACAAGCAGGGGGTCACAG
>JAKSSH010000083.1 GCA_024403155.1 Clostridia bacterium
TCACCATTCGTTGTCTTAGCCACTATGCACCACCTCCGCCTTAACAGCATCTATAAGTGCCGACTGTGTATTATCCTTTAATTCCAAAGCTTTCATAACTCTTTCATCAATGGTTTCGGCAGTAATAATATGTTCCACAACTACTGTTCCTGCGGTCTGCCCTTGTCTCCAGAGTCTTGCAACTGTCTGCTGATATAACTCAAGACTCCAGGTAAGTCCAAACCAGATAAGTGTATTACCACCGCTTTGTAGATTTAGTCCATGTCCGGCAGATGCAGGATGAATCAACGCCACTGGAATCTCACCCTTATTCCATTTTTCTATGCTCGTATCTGTATCAAGTCTCTCAAACAGAATCTTCTTTTCTGTTAGTCTCTGCATAATTCTTTTCAAATCATGTTTGAACCAGTACGCCACAAGCACAGGCTTTCCATTTACAGCTTCAATCATATCCTCTAACGCATCCAGCTTCTTTTCATGAATCAGTTGGACTTCACCTTCATCGGTATAAATGGCACCATTACTCATCTGCAGAAGTTTCCCTGATAGTGAAGCGGCATTTGCCGCAGTCACTTCACCTTCTGGAAGAGACAGTACAAGCTGTTCCTTCATCTGTTCATATTTCTGCTTCTCAATATCATCCATCTGAACTTCATATCTGGAACTAATTAATTCAGGCATTTTCAAATGGTCTGCTGCTTTCATCGATATCGTAATATCTGAAATCGCATCATAGATTCTCTGCTCTGCTCCAGGAAGCGGCTTATAGCTGTATACTATCGGGCCATTCATTTTGTCTGGCTTAAAATAATTAGCCCTGTAACTTCCAATAAATCTTCCAAGTCTTTCACCCATATCCAGAAGTTTGAATTCTGCAAACAAGTCCATAAGACCGTTGCTTGATGGTGTTCCTGTAAGTCCTACAATTCTCTTTACCTTTGGTCTTACTTTCATCAGCGCCTTAAATCTCTTTGCATCGTGATTTTTGAAAGAAGAAAGCTCATCCACAACAATCATGTCAAAATCAAACGGGTATCCGCTCTTTTCAATCAGCCACTGGATATTCTCCCTGTTGATGATGTAAATATCTGCCTGTTTTTCAAGCGCCGCTTTTCTCTCTTTTTCAGTACCAACAATTATGGAATACTTCAAATCCTCCAAATGCTGCCACTTGGATATTTCTCCCGACCATGTGTTTCTTGCGACTCTCAGCGGAGCAATTACAAGAATCTTATGAGCTTCAAAATAATCAAACAAAAGATCGTTCAGTGCAGTAAGTGTAATGCTTGTCTTGCCAAGTCCCATGTCCAAAAGAACTGCTGCCACAGGATGCGCCCTAATATACTCAATAGCAAACTGCTGATAATCATGTGGTTCGTATTTCATCAATAATTCCTCCGATTTTCTCAATATTGTCTAATACGAAAACCTTAAATCCCAACCGTCTTAATAGCTGATGTCGTGATAGCTGTAATGGCCTTGGCTTTTCTCCTGGTGCTTTCACTTCCACAAAAGCAATCTTACTTCCAGGCAATATAACAATTCTGTCCGGCATACCATCAAAGCCAGGTGATACCCACTTAGGGCAGATACCACCTGCAGCTTTGACTGCATTTACAAGTTTTCGTTCTACATCGCGTTCCCTCATTATCTCTTCCTCTGAAATGCTGGTGATTTTGCACTCAGGCAATACAGCCAGTTCAGCATATTCGGATCTACCGGCTCATACCCACACTGAAGCATCGCATCCTTGAACTCATTGTTGGTAAGATAAATTTTCGTATCATCTTCCAGAAGGTGCTTGATACCATAGCTTGTCCTGCCATGAAGGACAGTTTTTCTTGGCATCAGATTCTCACGAATCCATGTGTAAACAATCTCCTGAACTTCAGCAGGCTTTTCTGTAATGAGTCCTGCATCCTCATATCCGTTTTCAATACTGTATGGTCTTCCATTTTTTAACATATCAAATTCCTCCATTATTCTGATGGAACAACTCCACAAGAAATCATTTACGCGCGTAATATGCATATGCACAGATACCTATTTTTCATAAAATAAATATTTTTTGTACTATTAAGAAAAAGTTGTGTAGTTGTAAAACTACCCTTAAATTAAGGCTTTTTCGTGGAACAACCTCTTGGAACAAGAACAAGATTTCGTTCTGTTCCACTGACTTGTTCCATCAAATGGTGCGTTTATACATCCTCTGCTTGCCATAAATGGGAAGTATCTTTGCCTTGCCTGTTTTACTCCACCCTTCGATGCGCTCCATCATGGCAGACAGGGCATAACTGTCAGCAGGCTTCATATCTTCCTTGGGCTTGCCAAAACATTCACACCATATTTCCATATTGGAAACTTCCTGACGCTGCACCGTGCCATTCGGTCTTGTTGGATCATCAACCTCACGCACAAACTCACGACGCTTATACACATCAAGCGTGTCCCAGTTTTCAGGCAGCAGCATATCCAAGTATTCCTGCACCAGACCTTCACGGTCGTCACGCTCCATTGCAAGTCTCTGCTCTTCCTTTGCATACGCTTCAAGCTCTGGTGGAAGAAACAGCTTTTCCCCTGCTTTAGCAAGAGCCATTACCTCTGCCCATATCTGCTTTACAGTATCAGCATCAAGCTCCCAGGGCTTATACTTTCCATTGCCAGGAACTTTCACATTCCAATAACGTCTGTTACCGGTAATATCTCTTAAATATCCGTTCTGGCTGTTGGTAGTACCAAAGAACACACACTGTCTTGGATGCGGTGTTACCCTTCTTCCAAAACTGGCTCTGTACTTATCATCCTGTCTGGAAATAAAGGCTTTTACCTTATCAAGGTCAGCCTTCTTCATGCCTGCCAGTTCTCCAATTTCCATAATCCAGTAGCCCTGCAATTTCTCAGCTGCAGTCTTGTCGTTCATATCTGAAAGATTCAAACTGTCGGAATACCATTCGCCGCCCAGTCTTGCAATCAGAGTGCTCTTTCCGATGCCCTGGTCACCATTCAACACAATCATGGTGTCAAACTTAATTCCTGGATTATGCACACGAACATATGCTGCACACAGTTCTTTTCTGGTAATAGCTCTTACATATGGAGAATCTTCTGCCCCCAGATAATCAACCAAAAGTGTATCAACCCTCTTAACACCATCCCATTCAGGAAGCGATGAAAAGAACTCACGGATAGGATGATATGATCTGTCATCTACAACTTTAGTAACCGCAATGTCATAATTTCTCGCTGAAAAATTGCCGTAATTCTCATCTACATAACAGATAAGCTGCGCATCATCTGCATCCCTCCAGAACTTGGCAGGATGTTTCCAGGGAAGCTTACCTTTAATCTCCATTCCATCAGCAAGCTGATTAAAGACAATGTTTCTCAGCCATTCATCGTTTTCCATAATGAGAGTGATATTGTGAAGATTATTCTTCAGCTCCATCGTTTTCTTCTCATACTGGAGCTGCTTCTTCCATGCATCAGGATCCTCTGTGTCAAACTCCTCTGCTGCCGCCTGCTGTTTCTCCGCAAAAATCTGAAGCTTTACCTTCTCATCATTGCTTGCGAAATCAGCCATTGAATTAAAAGATTTCTTCTCATCATCATTAGGAAACTTATGGACTCTCACTACATCAAAGGCATTCAGAAGCTGCATACTTGCCGGATCCGTTGCATGGAAGCTGTATGAAAATTTCTCATCAATAATCGTTACACCTGCAGAAGAATCTGCTGGGATATAGTCATATCTGCCTTCCATTGCTGACGGCGCATAAATATCAGGAAGAAATGTTTCAATAGCCTCCCTGATTCCATAAGTTCTGCAGAATACTCCAACAATACCATCTTTTGTGAGCGGATCTGCAACCTGCTTTGCTGATTTTTGTACCGCTTTAGACTGCCTAGATGAGACAGGCCATGTCGAAGCATCATGCCAGTCGTCATATTTTGCCAGATACTCATCCGGATTCAGTTCCTCGCCATCAATCTCCTTAAAAACGAACTCACCGTTTGCTGACGTCGATGGCCAGTACATAAGTCTGTGTGGCTGATAGGTGGTATCATCAAACATATCCATTCCTATCTCCTGAGCAACCTTACGTGCCACTGCCGGATACTCTTCTTCACTGATATCTCTCAAAAGCGGAATAATCAGACGAAGTCTTGGCTCTTCCGGCGTATGTTTGTGAGTAGAATAAATACAGCACTTATAACCGAAAAGCATTTCAAGTTCATCAGCAATATCCGGAGTTCCGTGATCCATATCAAGTGTCAGCATGGAACGGCTTAGTACTGTACCATTCTTTCTTCTGCCATCCTTAAGATGCCCTGCCACATATCCGCCAACATCCTTAATCTGGTCTTGCTGAGCCTTTGTCATCTTGCGATACTCATCCACAGTTTCCGTTGTAATCTTGGTCTGACTTACCCTCTGGCAGAAAGCTTCCCAGGAAATATCATTATTCTTCCAGGTCTTTTCCATTCGGCTGTTGCCATATGAAATCTTCATCTCTTTCCGCCCCTCCTTTTCGGTCTGTTCTGTGCCTGCTGTTTTCTGTAATCCTGTTCCAGCTTCTTAATTGCCTTATATGGAACCGGATCACGATAGCCTTCATGATTAAATTGCGGTTTGCCTTTCATGGCGCATCCCTCCTTAACTAAAAAATTCAGGAAGAAAAAGTTCCTCCTGAATCCCAGTCAAAGAAAATCTGCTTGATTAAACCCTTGCAGACAAATTTTCTACAATATTCACTTTTAATATTTAAGATCTATCAACAATAAAAAAGACAAGGTAATCTGCTGATTTAGATAACCTTGTCCTTCTTTCT
>JAKSSH010000084.1 GCA_024403155.1 Clostridia bacterium
ATCCTAACAGAAGAGGTCAGGACAGAGACAACTGGATCTGGATCAGAGATGCAGAGAAGAATAAGCTGGTTGTAGGAACACAGGCAAGAATTCTTTACCAGGATGCAGAAGGAAGACGTGATATCGGTCTGGCATTCAACAAGCTGGTAAGAGAAGGAAAGATCGGTCCTGTAATGATGGGTAGAGACCACCATGACGTATCAGGAACGGACTCCCCATTCAGAGAAACATCCAACATCAAGGATGGTTCAAACGTAATGGCAGACATGGCAGTTCAGTGCTATGCAGGTAACGCAGCAAGAGGAATGAGCTTATGTGCTCTGCACAACGGCGGCGGCGTTGGAATCGGCAAGGCCATCAACGGTGGTTTCGGACTTCTCCTTGACGGAAGTGAAAGAGTTGACAAGATTCTCCACTCCGCAATGATGTGGGACGTAATGGGAGGCGTTGCTCGCAGAAACTGGGCACGTAACGAACACGCAATTGAAACATCAGTTGAATATAACAAGAACTATGCAGGCAAGGGCCACATTACACTGCCATACATTGCAGACGAAGCTCTTATCGACAGCGTAGTTGACAAGTTCGTTAAATAAGCAAACCGTTATATGTGCAACGGGGCATGACCCCATTGCACATTATGGAGGGACCGCAATGAAAACTTTACTTAAGAACATCGGCTGTCTGCAGACACCTGTAGGCAGCTTCAGCCACACCGGATCCAAGCAGGGCGAAAACGTGAAATACATGAACGCTGCAGTGGTTATGGAAGATGGTATCATCAAAGATATTTTCGAGGAAGGAGCTCTTCCTGAAGGCGGCTTCGACGACGTATATGATGCGGGCGGAAGTCTGGTAACACCCGGCCTGGTTGACGGCCATACACATCTCATTTTCGGTGGGTACAGACAGCACGAAGTAGCCATGAAACTTAAGGGAGCCGACTACCTGGATATCCTCAGAGCAGGTGGCGGAATCCTGGATACAGTTCGCAAAACCAGAGCTGCGTCAAAGGCAGATCTGTACATGAAGAGTGCAGCATTCCTTGATGAAGTGATCGGCATGGGAGTAACCACTCTGGAAGCCAAGAGCGGATACGGTCTGGATCTTGAAAATGAAATCAAGATGCTGGAAGTAATCAGAGATCTTCACGAAAGACACATGGTTGATGTTGTTCCTACATTCATGGGACCTCACGCAATTCCTCCTGAATATGAAGGAAGAGGCGATGAGTACATTGACATGGTTATTGACGAAATGCTTCCTGTGATAAAGGAAAAGGGACTGGCTGAATTTTGCGATATATTCTGTGAAGACTCGGTCTTCAACGCAGAGCAGAGCAGAAAGTACATGACCAGAGCCAAGGAGATGGGTTTTGCACTGAAGATTCATGCAGACGAAATCCAGGCTATCGGCGGATCCGAACTTGCAGGAGAACTGGGTGCCACATCCGCAGAGCATCTGATTGCAATTACAGAATCAGGACAGAAGGCTCTGGCAGCAGGGGGCGTTACAGCAATGTGCCTGCCTGCAACATCATTCTATCTGGGAAAGACTTTCGCTCCTGCCAGAGAGATGATCGAGAAGGGGATCCCTGTGGCAATGGCCAGTGACTTCAATCCCGGGTCATGTCCATCACTGAACATGCAGTTCTGCATTAACCTGGGATGTCTCAAGTACAAGATGACTCCGGAAGAGGTTCTTACAGCAGTAACAATCAACCCTGCATGCGGAATCGGCAGAGGAGATCAGGTTGGCACAATCGAACCGGGCAAGAAGGCAGACTTGGTAATCTGGAACGCACCGGATTTCGAAATGGTATGCTACAGATTCGGATCAAACATGGTAAAGAGAGTTATCAAGAACGGTCAGTTGGTTGAAAGACGTAGAAAAGCACGTTAAGGAGAAATACATGAAATTAGTGGATTTAAAGGTAAAAGAATATCTGGACATTCTTATCAGTGACGAGCCGGCTCCAGGTGGCGGAAGTGTATCCGCACTGGCAGGCGCACAGGGAGCAGCCCTCATGTCAATGGTTTGCGACCTGACAATTATGAAAAAAAAGTATGCTGATGATCACGAACTCTGCGAAAGCCTGAAGGCTGAAGCAAGAGAACTGTACACAGAACTGTCAGCAGCAATCGACAAGGATACAGATGCTTACAATCTGGTTGCGGCTGCATTCAAGATGCCTAAGGAAACTGACGAAGAAAAGGCAGCAAGAAAAAAGGCTATCGCAGATGGAACTCTGGAAGCAACTAAGGTTCCATACAGCGTAATGCAGATGGGCATGAAGGGCCTGGAAATTGCAGACAAGCTTTATGGCCACTTCAACACAAACTGTGCCAGTGATTTTGGCGTTGGTGTTCTTAACTTCATGGCTTGCATCAAAGGTGCATGGCTGAACGTTAAGATTAACCTGCCTGGCGTTAAGGATGAAGCGTTCGCAGCAGAATGTGAAACAAAGGGCAAGGAAATCATGGCTCGCGGTGAGGAAATCGAAAAGAGACTGTACGGTGAAATCGAAGCTGGCCTGTAAACAGATCGGGCTGGTTTTGCATAAAGAGGAGGATAGATAAAATGGCGAAGATTATTGAAAGCATTCCAAATATCAGTGAAGGCAGAAACAAGGAAGTTATTGAGGCTTGCGTAGATCAGATCAGAAACACTCCAGGCTGCACACTGCTGGACTATTCATCAGACGAAACACACAACAGATCCGTTATAACATACATGGGATCACCTGAAGCTTGCGAGGAAGCATCAGTTAAGCTGGCTAAGAAGGCTGTTGAACTGATTGACCTGACAAAGCACGAAGGCGGACACCCAAGAATGGGCTGCGTTGACGTAATGCCTTTCGTTCCTATCAAGGAAGCAACTACTGAAGACTGCATTGAGCTGTCAAAGAGAGTTGGCGAAAGAATCGCAGCTGAAGCGGACCTGCCTGTATTCCTTTATGAGGAATCAGCAACAGCTAAGCACAGACAGAATCTGGCTAAAATCAGAAAGGGCCAGTTCGAAGGCATGGCTGAAAAGGTTATGGAAGACAAGTGGATTCCTGATTTCGGTGGACAGAGAATTCATCCAACAGGCGGAGTTGTAGCAGTAGGCGCTCGCCCTCCACTCATCGCGTTTAACATTAACCTGGCAACAGATAATGAAGAAATCGCAAAGAAGATCGCCAATATCATAAGAGAGGTTAAGGGCGGATTCAAGTGCGTTAAGGCAATGGGTCTTCTGATTGAAGAGAGAAACATTGCTCAGGTTTCAATCAACATGACAAACTTCAACGTAACTCCACTGCACAGAGTTCTGGAACTGGTAAGAAGAGAAGCTGCCAGATATGGAGTAAACGTAATCGGAACAGAAGTAATCGGCCTGGCACCAATGCAGGCATTCTTCGATGCGGCAGAATACTATCTGCAGATTGAAGACTTCCATCCTGAAGTACAGGTTATCGAAAATCATCTGCTGTAAGGGAGAAATATGCAGGAACAACTGTTAGCAGGAGAAGCTTCCCTGGCCGAAGAGATTGCCGGAATTCTGAGAGTCAGAATCATTACCGGTGAATATGTTATGGGGGAGAAGCTTGTTGAAAACAAAATAGCAACAGAACTTAAGGTCAGCAGAACTCCGGTCCGTGATGCCTTCAGACAGCTTACCAAAGAAAAACTGGTGGAATACATTCCTAACAAGGGATGTTTCGCCAGAGGTTTTTCTCAGAAGGACATGGAGGACATTTATGCTGTCCGCACTGCTGTAGAACAGCTGGCCATGGAGTGGGCAATCAACAACATGCAAGAAGGGGATATGGATCGTCTTAAGGATCAACTGGAAATCATGAGTGTCTATACTGCTAACAATATGCGCGAAAAGCTGCTGACGGCAAACGAGGAATTCCACAACATCATCTATCAGATGACCAACAGCCGCTTTATCGTTCAGGCGCTGAAATCCTATCTGGATTACGTGCATCTGGCAAGGCGCAGTACTCTGGCGAAGGAAGAAAACATTCCGGCAGTCTATCAGGAGCACGTGGCAATCTACGAAGCTCTTCGCGACAAGGATGTTGAACGTGCAAAAGCAGAGGTTGCAAAGCACATGAACTGCTCCGCAGAGAGAGCCATGGAAATATGGAAAGAAAAGAAAAAATAACGAAAAAAGGGATGCGTTTTGCATCCCTTTTTTAGAGGGAAAACATGGTGCTGTTTTAGCGTGGTAAAATCGTATACAATAATACAAAGTCCGATATTAAAACACAAAAAGCATTGTAATTTCAAGGGATTTGCCTTGCAGTCAAGTGTATACAATGTTAGTATGGAACACGGAGGCGAAGAAAAAACGCCCAAAAAAACAACACAAGAAGATAGTTAATTTAGCCGAAAAATTGAAGGAAAACGAGGCGAAAAACAATGGAGGGTAAACCCGAAAAAATTAATGAAGTAGTATTACAGGGCAATGAAGCCTGTGCGAAAGGCGCACTCTACGCCGGCTGCAGATTCTTTGCCGGATATCCTATTACCCCATCAACAGAGATAATAGAAATGATGTCCGGAGAAATGCAGAAGGCAGGGGGCGCTTTTATTCAAATGGAAGACGAAATAGGTTCAGCATGTGCCATCATCGGAGCACGCTGGGGCGGCAGCAAGGCAATGACTGCAACTTCAGGCCCGGGATACACACTGATGCAGGAAGCTATTGGTTTTGCAGCGGTAACCGAAACACCGATTGTAATCGTAAATGTTCAGAGAGGAGGCCCGTCAACAGGACAGCCTACGCTTTCATCACAGCAGGACAT
>JAKSSH010000085.1 GCA_024403155.1 Clostridia bacterium
TGAGTAGCTCATGTCGTTCATTCTAGCTGCAGCGTTGATTCTGGCAATCCACAGTTTTCTGTAGTCTCTCTTCTTGTTCTTACGTCCAACGTAAGCTGATCTGAGAGCTCTCATTGTTGCAGGCTTGGCTGCTCTGTATGTGCTGTGCTTTGCACCATACATGCCCTTAGCCATCTTCAGAACTTTCTTATGTCTCTTATGTGCGTTTACGCCTTTCTTAACTCTTGCCATTTCAATACCTCCTTACTTACTCAGAACTTCCTTGATTCTCTTGTGATCTGCACTAGTTAATGTAGTGGACTGTCTCAGTCCTCTCTTTCTCTTCTGGCTCTTCTTGGTAAGGATGTGTCCCTTGTATGCCTTGTTTCTCTTTACTTTTCCTGAACCTGTTACTTTGAATCTCTTGCATGCGCCTCTATGAGACTTCATCTTGTTTGCCATAATTCCCTCCTATGTAAATTGTATTACTTAACATATATCAAATAGCCGTAGCTATTTCTTATCAGTCTTTGGTGTTAATACCATGGAAAGACTTCTGCCTTCCATCTTAGGCTTCTTTTCAAGATCGCCAACTTCTGAAACTGCCTCAGCAAATTTCTCCATTACTTCCTGACCCCTGTCAACATAGTCACGTTCACGGCCTCTAAATCTCAGTGAAACCTTCAGCTTGTTTCCTTCCTTCAGGAACTTGGCTCCGGTCTTGGCCTTAACCATAATGTCGTGGTCTTCAATAAATGTTGAAAGTCTGATTTCCTTAACCTGAGTAGTGTGCTGTTTTTTCTTGGCTTCCTTTTCCTTCTTCTGCTGGTCATACTTGAACTTGCCGTAGTCAAGAATCTTGCATACCGGTGGTTCAGCCTTTGGTGCGATACAAACCAGATCAAGGTTTTTTTCCTCAGCCATGTTCAGAGCATCGTCTCTGCTCATGATTCCAAGCTGCTCACCATCTTCAGCGATAACTCTCAGTTCCTTTGCACGAATTTCTTCGTTAATTAAAGCTTCCTTTGCTATATCTCTGTACCTCCTCTGTACATCGCCGCTCCGCCGCGGCATTTCGCTTCTCAAATCATTGAAAAAGCGCGGACACAAAAGTATCCGCGCTCATAAAAACTCCATAGAGTTACTTACGATATTAACCCGGGCGCCCATGCTCCCAAGGTGAGAAGCGGATAACTTCTGCTTGCTACCTCGAGTATATTACCATAGGCGCAAAGGCATTGCAAGGGTTTTTTATTGCAAAAACCCATATTTTTCAGTATAATTAGCGTGATACAAAATTGTATCACAACTATTAGTTCAGGAGAAAAACATGGATAAGAAAAAACCTATCCCTATCGAGGATCTTCTGCCAATTTTTGATGGCATTACGGACGGAGTATTCATTGACGACGCAGATGGCATCTGCCAGTGGTGTAATGACGCCTGTGAAGAAATGTACAATGTGGATTTCGATGAAATCGTTGGAAGAAGCGTTGATGATCTGGAGAAATCAGGCATCTTCTCCCCTTCTGTAACCAAAAGAGTCCTCGAGGAGCACAGGGAACTTACAATAATACATGAGAACAGACACGGCCGCAGACTTATTACCACGGGCACTCCTATTTTCGCTCCTATGACTGGGGAAAACTGGCTCCGTGCAGGAGGCAAATACAAACGTGAAATCTCAATGGTTATTACAACCTCCAGAGATATTACACACATTTCGGTTTCTCCGGAAGGGATTCCTGCTCCAACCAGTGCCCTGCTGAAAGCCGGAAATCTGAAAGATATTAAGGACGTTGACCTTGATCAGACTGACCTGATTTCCGATTCTGAGGCCATGAAGCATGTAGTGGAACTTACCAGAAGACTTGCCAGTGTAAACACCACAGTTCTTATTACCGGCGAATCCGGTGTTGGCAAAGGTCTGGTAGCCAGAACTCTTCATGATGAAGGAAACCGCTGGAAAGGACCATTCGTTACGGTAAACTGTGGTGCTATTCCTGAAAACCTGATTGAATCAGAGCTGTTCGGATATGTTGCCGGAGCATTCACCGGTTCCCGTGCCGGCGGCAAGAAAGGATTCTTTGAAGCGGCTCAGGGCGGAACAATTTTCCTTGATGAAATTTCCGAACTGCCACTGAACCTGCAGGTTAAACTTCTTCAGGTTATTCAGGAAAGACAGATTACACCGGTAGGTGCAACCAAACCTATACCGGTTGACGTGCGTATTATTTCAGCTACCAACCGCGACCTTGAGCAGAGAGTTAAGGAAGGCAAATTCAGAGAAGACCTTTACTACAGACTAAACGTAGTTCCTATTTACGTGCCTCCCCTTCGTGAAAGACCGGATGACATCATCCCTCTCATCCACAGAACTCTCGCAAAATGCAACCGTGACCTTGGTGAAAATAAATCAATAAACTCAGACGCACTGTCGGTTCTTCTTAAATACCCTTGGCCAGGTAACATCAGAGAACTGCAGAACATAATAGAACGACTGGTTATAACCACATCCCATAACGTTATAAATGAAGAAGACATATTCATCTTCATCAAGCAGGCTGCTGACGAAAACCCAGTGGCAACAGACATTTCCCTGGCAGCTGCTCTTGAAAAGGCTGAAAAGGAAATTCTTGCTCAGGCACTGGAAAGCTATGGCTCAACAAGAGCAATCGCAAGGGTTCTTCAGGTAAGCCAGCCAACAATTGTACGAAAATTAAATAAATATGGATTGTCAAAAGAATAATTCGATGCATTTTTGTATCAGCGATACATTTTTGTATCAACACGTCAAAACCCTTGATTTCAAGCGGTTTGGCAATATTATTCAATCCGTGTATAAATGCGATGCATTTTTGTATCGCATTATTATTTTGTAAGCAAGTCTGCCTTTGCATTACAATGAAAAACAAATTGCTAAAGGCCCTGATATTAAGCCGTTCCAGCCACGTGTCCACATTTATGCATCAACTTTGGCACAGCATTTGCTTTTATATGATTTGGGTTCAAAGGGGCCCGCGCATTTAAGAAGTGGGCTCACCCACTGAATACGTTAAACCATTTTTTAATATCATAAAAAGGAGGAACTTAAAAATGGCAGATTTTAATGCAAAGGAATATGTTGCAGGTTTAGTAGAAAAAGCTAGAGCAGCTCAGGCTATCGCTGAAAACTTCACTCAGGAAGATTGCGATCTGATGACCGCAGCAGTAACTTATGAACTGACTAAGCCAGAAAACATCAAGATGTTTGCTGAAATGCTGGTTGAAGAATCAGGCATGGGTATTCCAGCAGACAAGGAATCAAAGATTATCGGTAAGGTTTGGGGTTCATACCTCCAGATGAAGGACAAGAAGACTGTAGGCATGGTTGAAGAAAACAAGGAAACCGGCATGCAGGCTTATGCTAAGCCAATGGGCGTTGTTGCTGGTATCATGCCTGTAACAAACGGCGAAGCTACTCCAATCGTTAAGTCAAATATGGCTCTGAAGACTAGAAACGCTATCATCCTGGCTCCACACCCTAAGTGCAAGAAGCTGAACGTAGTAATCGTTGACAAAATCAGAGCAGTCCTGGACAAGCTCGGATATCCAATGGATCTAGTACAGACTTGCGTTCCAGAAGCAGTTAAGCTCGAAACTTCACAGGAACTGATGAAGCAGTGCGACTTCATCCTGGCAACAGGCGGCGAAGCACTGGTAGAAACAGCTTACTCATCCGGAACACCTGCTATCGGCGTTGGTGTTGGTAACTGCGTATCAATCGTAACTGGCAAGACTCCAATGAAGCAGGTTGCTGAACTGATCACTAAGTCAAAGAAGTTCGATAACGCTACTTCATGCTCAACAGAAAACAACATCATCGTATTTGAAGACTGCTACGATGAATTCGTTAAGGAAATGGAAGCTCACGGCGCTTACATGTGCTATGAAGGTTCAGAAGATAAGAAGAAGCTGCAGGTTGCAATGTGGCCAAACACTCCTAACGATCACGTACTGAACAGAGCAATCGTTGCTCAGAACGCTGAAAAGATCGCTGAGATCGCTGGTATCGAAGTTCCTGCAGGAACCTGCGTACTGATGGCTGAAGAAGATGGCGCATCACTTGATCACCCATTCGGCGGCGAAAAGCTTTCACCTGTATCAGGTATCCAGAAGGCTAAGGACCTCGACGAAGCAATTGAAAAACTGATGGCTTGCCTGAACTACCAGGGCAAGGGCCACAGCTGTGGTATCCACACAGACGACCCTGCTGACGTAGAAAAGCTCGCTATGGCAGCTCCTGTAACAAAGTGCGTTGTTAACCAGGCACAGTGCCTCGTTAACTCCGGTGGATGGACTTGCGGATTCCCTGTATCAATGACTCTGGGTTGCGGAACTTGGGGCGGAAACTCACTGTCACACAACGCAACATTCGCAGATCTGCTTAACTACACTTACGTTTCAAGAGAAATTCCTAACTGGAAACCAGAAAAGGCAGAAGACTTCATCGATGCAGCAGTAATCGCTAAGGTTGATGCATAATCGCACAAAAGCAGTCTAATACGTTTTTAACGGGGAGGGTTCTCCCCTCCCCTGATATTTCAATTAAGGAGATATAAAATGTCAGCAATTAAAGATAAAGATTTAAAGTATAATATTCATTCATGGTCCGCTCAGGGCGCACTGAATCCAATCGTTGTAACTAAGGCTGAAGGCATCTACTTCTGGGACGAAGATGGAAAGAAGTATGCAGACATGTCATCACAGCTGGTTAACTCAAACCTGGGACACGGAA
>JAKSSH010000086.1 GCA_024403155.1 Clostridia bacterium
GTTCATAAAATCATTACCTGTTCCGGCAGGCTTCAGAAAAACATTATTTTTGATATTGTTCGTGTCAACTGCATTGATGAAGTAGTTGAGAGTTCCGTCACCGCCAACTAAAACAACTTCATCTTCAGGTGCAAGGCCATCGAAGAAGGCCTGATAGTTAAGTCCGATTACTTCTCTGTATTCAACTCCGTCCAGATAGTCGGGCTTTTGTCCGTTGTTTGCATTTGGATTGTAAAGTACATATTTCATAATAAGTCCTCCTTATGGTTCGGTCTGGTTTTGCACCTACATCAGGAACATCAGCCCCAGCACGATGAGAAATTCACCGAGACTGTATGTTAGCATAACTGTAAAGTGTGACTTTATCCTGCTGTTCTTGTGGAAACGAACGAAGAACAGTGAACAGTCTGAGATAAAGAACATCAGAGCGCCGATGCCTGTAAGAATCCCGCCCGGCAGCGTGCATGAACCGCTGAGAAGTCTGAACCATGCGAACACGTTCATTGCACCATTGGTGAGCAGGTACAGCAACATTGGATAGAACAGGGCTTTCGGCAGGGATTTTTTCAGCTTGCTGAAAAGGATAATCACGGTAATTGCATATACTAGAGAAATCACAACTACTACAATAGGGCTGAGTCTGCTGAACACGATTCCCGATTCGATATATGCGAATATAAACAGGAAGTGTGAAATCCAGAAAGCGATTCCTCCGGCGGTGAACCATTTCACGCCCTTTGGAATAAGCAGCACATCACCAAGCCAGCTGGCGAGAATTGCAAATACCACGAACATTGAAGGGTCTGCGCCTTTGTAGTGTGCAAACTCCAGATACATACCCAGGATGGCCAGAAGAATGACCACTTTTGTTGGGCCTCTTAGAGCATCCTTTTTTATGAAGCTTCCGTAAAGATGGATGCCTGTGAAGATGGCAAACATCGCCACGTACATCCAGACCAGATATAACATAATTCTTTCTCCAGTACATTGTTATTGCTGGGAATAGTATAGCATGGAGTCCACGAAAGTGCTATAATAATTAAGTTACAGAACAATAACAGGAGGAACAAGATGTTAATTACACTTAAAGACGGATCAAAGATGGAATGTGAGAAGGGCATTACGGTCATCGAAGTTGCAGAAAAGATCAGCGAAGGACTGGCAAGAGTTGCCTGTGCAGGAGAGCTGAACGGCAAGACCGTGGATCTGCGAACACCGATTGAAGAAGACTCGGAACTTGCAATTCTTACAGGAAAGGACCCGGAGGGTCTGGCTGCTCTGAGACATACAGCTTCTCACGTGCTGGCTGAAGCTGTACAGAATGTATTCCCGGAGGCCAAGGTTGCAATCGGTCCGTCAATAGATACAGGATTCTATTATGACTTTGATCATGAACCGTTCACCAGAGAGGACCTGGACAAGATTGAAGCTGAAATGAAGAAGATTATCAAGAGAGGGGACTCACTTGAAAGATTCACGCTTCCTCGCGACGAGGCCATAAAGTATATGGAAGAAAAGGGCGAACCGTATAAGGTTGAACTGATCCAGGATCTGCCCGAAGATGCCATCATTTCCTTCTACAAGCAGGGAGACGGATTCACAGATCTCTGTGCAGGACCGCACCTTATGAGAACAAAGGGCATCAAGGCCTTCAAGCTGGTTTCATCTTCAGGAGCTTACTGGAGGGGAGACGAAAAAAACAAGATGCTTTCAAGAATTTACGGTACAGCCTATGACAACAAGGATGACCTGAAGGCTGATCTGAAGAGAAGAGAAGAAGCAAAGGAACGCGACCACAACAAGCTGGGCCGCGAAATGGAACTGTTCACAACAGTTGACGTTGTTGGCCAGGGTCTGCCGCTTCTTATGCCTAAGGGTGTAATCATGCTGAAGGAGCTTCAGAGATGGATTGAAGACCTGGAGGATAAGGAATGGGGTTACATCAGAACGAGAACTCCACTTATGGCAAAGAGCGATCTTTACAAAATCAGCGGTCACTGGGATCACTACAAAGAAGGCATGTTTGTAATGGGCGACGAAGAGACTGATAAGGAAGTGTTCGCACTGCGTCCTATGACATGTCCGTTCCAGTACTATGTATATAAGGCAAAGCAGCACTCATATCGTGAGCTGCCTTTGCGCTACAGTGAAACTTCCACATTGTTCAGAAACGAAGACTCCGGCGAAATGCACGGCCTCACAAGAGTTCGTCAGTTCACAATCACAGAGGGTCACCTGATTGTTCGTCCTGACCAGATGGTCGAAGAATTCAAGAACTGTCTGGCACTGGCTAAGCTGTGTCTGGACACTCTGGGACTTACAGATGATGTAACATTCCACCTTTCAAAATGGGATCCTGACAATAGAGAAAAGTACATCGGAGAACCGGAAGTATGGGAAGAAACTGAAGGTGCAATTCGCCGCGTGCTGACCGAACTGGAGATTCCGTTCACAGAAGACGTTGGCGAAGCGGCATTCTACGGACCAAAGGTTGACATCAATGCACGTAACGTTTATGGCAAGGATGACACAATGATTACAGTTCAGTGGGATGCTTTGCTGGCTGAACAGTTCGATATGTACTACGTTGACGAAAATAACGAAAGAGTTCGTCCGTACATCATTCACAGAACTTCAATGGGCTGCTACGAAAGAACATTGGCATGGCTCATCGAACACTATGCGGGAATGTTCCCTACATGGCTGTGTCCTGAACAGGTTCGCGTGCTGCCAATCTCAGAGAACTTTGCAGAGTATGCAGAGAAGGTCAACGACATGTTCGTTGCCGCTGATATCCGTTCATCAGTTGACCGTCGTTCCGAAAAGATTGGTTACAAGATCAGAGATGCACGTACTCAGCGTGTTCCTTATCTGGTTATCGTTGGTGCCAACGAGCAGGAACAGGGCAAGATTTCCCTGCGTTCCAGATATCTGGGAGATGAAGGCATGCGCGACATCGACGGATTCATCGCTCAGCTTCGCGATGAAATCGACAACAAGACTATTCGAGAGATTGAGATTGAGGAAGAGTCTAAGTAAGTTAATTGCAGACCGCCCCTTTAAGGGGGCGGTTTTTTAGTGCAGGAATTTAGTGCGGGAAAAAAAGGTTATTCCGTGCCGCACGTTAGGCTTACATAATATAAAAAAGCGCCGGACCGGATTTTGACTAAATTGGCCTGTTTTAGGGGTCAAATAGTAAAAATATTATTAGGAGAAATTATTTTAACCAGAAATCAGGAGAAACTGAGCGGATTAACTGCGGTTATTAGCAAAAAGAGGATTAAGCTCCGGAATATTCAAGCCGGGTAGGTCTGATTTTGCAAGAATATAGTTTACATAATGTATTCCGTAAAAGAGTGTTTCACTAAATCACCCTCAAAATGGGCTAAATAGTGAAACTTTACTTACGGAATTTCAAATTTGCCGAAATACGCCGGGTACTGTATCATTAGGGCATGACTATCGTAATTATCAAAATCGCAACGAGTATATTGATTGGATTTTTCGCTGGGCCGGCGGCGGTGTGGGTGTTCAACCACATGCCAGCCAAGTGGCTGTGCGATTACGGCGAAAGTCCAGAGACCCGGGAGCGCCTGGTGGGAAGGCCGGGGACGCTGGTGCCACAGCAGGACGAGGCCGCAACCAGGCGTATCAGGGAGAACCCATGGCGGTGGGTGTACGCCGTGGGCTTTATTTGCCTGTGCCTGAGGCTGTCCCTGGCGGATATTCTGGACGGATTTGTTGACGTGCAAAACCAGACCGGCTGGGCTGAGGGAGGATTCGGGTCCATTACAATAGATGCCGGAGCCAGCATGCAGCTGGCGGCGGCAGGACTTATCGCCTGCTGGATTCTTCTGATAATCGCCCTGGCGGATTTGAAATACATGATTATTCCGGATCAGTTCGTACTGCTTCTGGCGGTATCGGCAGTAGGGTTTACCCCTTACTTCAGGCACATTAATGAGATTACACGGACTGGACAGGGACCGGCAGGCACGGAACATTACTGGCCGGTGGAAACCCTGGGAGCATTTGGGGAGCCATTGATAGGTTGTGCCATTGGGGCAGGGTTTATGCTGCTATGTGCTCTGGCAGGCAGACTTATATTCAGGCAGCAGGCATTCGGATTTGGAGATGTGAAACTGTGCGGAGCTATGGGGCTGGTGCTGGGTGTTAACGGAATCGTTGCCAGCATGGCGGCAGCAATTATAATCAGCGGGTTTGTTGCAGCGGCCGGACTGGTTGCAGGGAAATATAGAGCCGGTCAGCAGAAGCCGCTGGGGCCATACCTTTGCGGGGCTGCGATGGCATATATAATTGTAGTAATGCCTTTGATGTAGCACAGTTTGCAAGATAGTAAATGATTGATATAATAACTGTAACATGCTGTAACCTGACCCAAAGTCTGAAAATGCATGACGTGACCATTATACGGCGGCCTGCACAAATGGGTGACCGGATACAGATGACTAGAAAACACGAGGATCTATACCATGTCTGAAATGAGCAAAACACTTAAAATTACATTAAAACAGTTTGCGTTTCGCGGCATTCGTTTCAAAATGACGATTGCTGTCATAATAGCATCTATAGTGCTTCTGCTTGCTATTGAAATAACTATGGATAAGGCGGTAAGCGACACTGTGGAAGAGATGATGTCCTCCCGTATGAATGGTGATATCCAGTATATCGAGGACCTGATCGATGAAGGAGAATGGAACATCAGAGATGGTGCGCTTTATCG
>JAKSSH010000087.1 GCA_024403155.1 Clostridia bacterium
GGAACAATTGGTTTTTCAAGCACCGTCTCTGATTGTGATGGCGAAGCCACTGTGATATCATGTGCCTTCACATCAATATCGTAGCCTCTGGATGGTTCAAGTTCTTTCAGGTAATATTCGCCGTATGGAATATTTTCTATTGATGCCTTGCCCTCCACATCCGTAATCAGATTCCCGTACTTCTTATCCGTTTCCTTGCTATAAAGCCCATACTCCGCACCCTGCAGAGAGTAATAACCATTTCCGTCAGTTACGGAAGGATCCGAAGATGTTTTTATCAGCTCAACTTTGCCGAAATCCGCCCACTTAATGGTATAAGAAATTGTCTGAGCTCTGTTAATTCCAAACATCTGGTCCTGTTTCCCTGAAAGCTTGATAATATAAGGCTGAAAATCCGTCATGGCAGTGGCTAGTGCCGGCGAGATGTACTGTCCCTGAAGTCCAGCGGGAGCTCTTAGTCTGAAGGATTCTCCCACTGACATTTTTACACTTCCTGTGGTGATTATTTCTTCGCCCTTAACCATTGTAACCTTGTCCGGAACCGGCACATTGATACTGTTTCCTTCTGTGCCCGTTACACTTATTTCAGGTGTTTCCTGCATTCCAAGTTCTTCATTCCAGGAGGCTTCAAAGGCTGTAGAACTGAGTCCCAACTCCGATTTGGCAGGTGGATTCGGCCATGATTTAATGGCAGATACAAATTTCTTCACATTTGTTTTGGTGTTGCTGCTGCATCCCTTAAATGCATCTCCTTTAGTGCTTTCTCCATCAAAAATATAACTGAGCATAACATGACAGAATGCATAACGGCCTGTGGTGCTATCGTAGCAGGATTTGAGATTCAGCCCATTAAGATAAGTCGCTGATCTGGTATTATATCCCGGATTTCCATAGGAATAATAAAGTGCCTTTGATAATAGTGCTGAGTCGCATGGTGTTGCAGTAAAGGTTCTTACCTTTCCCAGTCTCTGAGTTGGCTCTATGCAATAGGCAACTATTTTTTCTCCATCACAGGTCACATGAAAATCATGAGTTCTGTAATTCTCATACTTAACCTTCTTGTTGTAATAAAGCTTAACAGTTTTATTTACCCTGTCGTTTCCCTGGGCGAAAATAACAATCTGTTCTTCCTCTTTGATTTCCTCAACAAGTTCTTCAGCATCCTCTGTCCCTGCCTCAACCTCTACATCTGTGGTTTCAGTTGGCTTTTCGGTGCTTTCATCCGTAGCGGCGGAAACAGTTTCCTTTTCATCCTGCGCATTCTGTTCTCCGTCATCCATATGTTCAGGTTGAACACTTTCCGTAGATTTGGTAGTTTCTGTGTTTTTGGTGCCATCTGCTGCAAAAGCAAAGCCACTGCCCAACATTAAAAGCAATAAAAAAGCAGCTATTCCCTTTCGCAGAAGGCTCACCTTCTTCTTGTGAAGCATCTCCTAATTCCCCTTTCATAATTAATCGATGCCGAATAGCTTACTTTCCCTGTATATGACAACTATACCATATATTTACATATTGTCAATAGTCTTTTATTTCATTCCGTATTTTATTTTCACTCTGTTCAGCTTCTTGAGCATTGGGCCTGCAAGCAAAAGCAGGAATATCACTGTGGCTGCTGCGTGAATCAGGTTAAAGTAGAGAGCCGCTCCATAAACTGTCACAACTGTTGCAATTGTTGGATGCGGTGTCATTGCCAGTATAGTCCAGATATCCACTATTGCTCCGTACAGGAAAAATACAGACAGGGCACCATAAATGAGAAGCGGCAGTTTTCTCTTTCCTGTGAAGCTGTCTGCCTTTGCATAATATTTATGAAAAATCAGCCCTGCCAGAAATCCGCAAAGTGCCATTGCCACCATCTGAAACGGTGTCCATGGCCCCTGACCAAACAGAAAGTTGGATACGAAGGCGGACATTGCTCCCACCAGAAATCCGGATTCTCTACCCAGTGCCACTCCTGAGATTATTACGATCGCCAGTATTGGCTTGAAATTGGGCACCATAAAGAAGGCTGCTCTGCCAACCACTGCCGTGGCTATGAGAACCGCCAGTATTACCAGTTCTCTGGCCTGGACCTTTTTTCTTTCGAATTTAACGAAGAAAGGCACCATGGCCAGTATTCCTATTAACATGCTGATAATAAGATAATGCTCACTCATTTGCCTTAATAAGCTCCACTAAATCATCAACGTTTACTGCATTAGTAAATATATGTCTGGACATTCTGTTTATGGCTGTAGTGTAGAAGCTGTTTCCCGAGAAGAATATCCTAGGTGTATTTGTGGTAATGATCCTGCCATCAAAGAACATGGCACATCTGTCACCGTAACGGCCGCAGAATTCCACATCATGTGAAACCATGAGGATGGTGGTTCCTCTTTCCTTCAGCCTGTTCAGAATATCTGCCAGTTCCTTCTTCAGTCCGTTATCCAGTCCCTTTGTAGGCTCGTCAAGAAGAAGAATGTCCGGATCAGTCTGAAGAATTTTTGCCAGAGCCACTCTCTGCTGCTCCCCGCCTGAAAGATCGTATGGGTGCGAATCCATCAGATCTTCAATGTCCAGGAGTTCATATTCCTTTCTGAATTCGTCACCCAGTTCCTCACGAACCGTATCCTCTGTGAAAAGAACCTGAGGATTCTGAGGCAGCATTGCCGTGGTACCGTTAACCTTAACCTTGCCTCTGTAGGCCTTTCGAAGACCAGCAATCATGGACATTGTCGTTGTCTTGCCGGTTCCGTTTCCGCCAACAATGCAGAAAATCTCACCCGGATAAACCTCGAGAGACAGGTCCTTTAATACATCGTTTTCATTCTTGTGGTATCTGAACCAGGCATCCTTTATTTCAATTGAAGGCGCCATGACCTTGCCTGTTTCATTGTCCACAGGAAGGCTTTCCTCGTCAGCTGCAAGTTCTGTAACAGAAAGCTCTTTTCCTGCCAGCAGCTTTGTAAGCCAGTCTCTTCCTGTACGCACATCAATAGGACACTCCAGGTCCTTTCCCACACCTTCGTTATACAGAATGGCATAGGTCTGAAGTGGTGACGGCATGGCCAGAAACATAGGATGGTTCTTCTTTGCCAGAATTGCTCCCACATCTGCCGGTGTGTCATCTGCAATAATTTCACCCTTATCCATTACAACCGCTCTGTCTGCCATTGGAAGCACATCTTCCAGCCTGTGTTCGGTGATAATAACCGTTGTTCCCAGTTCTCTGTTTATCTTGCTGACCGTAGCAAGAAAATCTCCTGCAGCAATCGGGTCAAGCTGTGAAGTGGGTTCGTCAAGAATCAGAACGTCCGGCTGCATAACCATTACTGCCGCCAGATTCAGAAGCTGCTTCTGTCCTCCGGAAAGCTCATTTACATTCTTGTGAAACCATCCCTGAATTCCGAAGAAGCTTGCCATTTCAGCAACTCTCAGACGTATCGTCTTCGTGTCCATGCTCAGGCTCTCAAGGCCGAAGGCCAGCTCGTGCCATACCTTCTCGGTAACTATCTGAGCATCAGGATTCTGAAGAACATAACCTATACGGCTTGCCTGTACCTCCTGGCTAAGCTCATTAACGTCTGTTCCATAGAATTCAATGCTTCCGCTTATCTCGCCATGTGGTGCAATCAGCGGCTTCATGTTTCTCAGCAGTGTAGTTTTGCCACATCCTGACTGTCCGCAAAGAGCCACCATCTCGCCCATGTTAATATCAAGATTTATATCACGAAGTGCCGGTCTGGTTTTTTCCGGATAAGTGAATGTCAGATTTTTGATTCTAAATGCTTCCATACCAGCACCTCCTTTACTTCAATGAATACCGGGAAATAACATATGAGTGCAAAAGCAATACAGCTTGATATATGAATCAGGTTTGCCTTTGCATAAACAATCTCCGGGAAGTAGTCAACATGACACGCTCCCGAGATACAGCCTATCAGCACGATGACTGTCATCACCGCCAGGAACACCGCTGCGGCTCCGTCTCGCCGGTCGAACCGGTATATGCTGAACGCAGTTCTGTTCTTTAAGCCGTAACCCCTGGACCTCATGGAGTCCGCCGAATCAATGGAATTCTCCAGCGCCCAGGTGAACATGATTGAAATTATCTTTATGCCTGAATGAATCTTTTCTTTCAGGGTTTTTGCCTCTGCTGCCCCCGCTGCCTTCTGGGCGTCGGCAATCTTCTTTATCTGTATCTTGTAATTGGGAATGAACCTCATTACCATGGTGAAAATCAGGGATATGCTCGGCATTATCCGGCCAAACAGATAGGTGAATTTATCGCTGGTCATCACCTTGTTATATGAAGAGAACCAAAGCAGAATCGACGTAAGCATCAGTCCCATCATAAGTCCGTAAATTACCGATTCAGCGGTAATGTAACTGTATTTCAATTGAAACAATATCGTCACACCCTGGTGGTTCACAAGAGGGTTGATAACCATCACAACAATAATCATTGGCAGCAAAAAACAAAGGGTGAACTTAAGTGACCCTTTGCCTCCTGTGAGAATGGCGAATATGAACGCTGCGCTGGCCCCTATGGCCAGGAACACAGGATGAATCATGAACATCCCGATTCCTATTACAACGCAGAAAAAACCAAACTCGATTATTGGGTGATATGTTGCGAATGTGTTTCTCATCGTTGCGATTATTCAGGTTTTCTGTTTCTAAGTATCAATACGAGTGCCAGAGCTGCCAGTGCACCAATCCCTCCGTAAATCC
>JAKSSH010000088.1 GCA_024403155.1 Clostridia bacterium
GCCAGACCAAGTTCAGCCGCTGCCTTCCCGGTAATATCTCCCACCCGGTCGGTAGACAGAACAATCGGTGGCAGATGATCCATGTTAACATCCATCATGTCACACAGCTCCTTGCTGAAGCACTTCTTTCCTTCACGGGAATCATACAGCAGCGTGGCGAATGCACTGTCTCTGGACATGGCAAATTCGCCGCAGGCTTTTGCAACCAGATAGTCTTTAACATCCAGCCACTTATAGACCCGTGCAAAAGCAGACTGATTGTTATCCGCAACCCATCTGTACTTCCATACAGGATCCTTGACACTTGCAGAAACCGCTCCTGAAATCCGCAGAGATCTCAACAGTTTTTTTGCATTCATTCCGGAAATTTTCAGACCCTTCTGAATGCCCTTTTCCATCTGCTTAACGCCACGGTTGTCCATGTAACTCATGGCATTCATTACAGGGTTGCAGTCCTTGTCCACAAGGACAACAGCCTGCATCTGAGCGCAGAAAGAAATGCCTTTAACTTCTTCCGGTGCTACTCCTGTCTTTGCCAGAATTGCCTTGGTGGTTTCGCACATTGTGTCCCACCACTGAAGAGGATCCTGTTCCACGCCGCCGTTGTCCAGCACGTAGAGATCGTACTCTCCCAGCTCTCCGGCAATGAGTTTTATTTTCTTGTCTTCCGTGATGTCAAAGAGGCAGGATTTAACTCCTGTAGTCCCAACATCATAAGCGATTACATACATGATTTATTCTGTTTCTTCTTCAAAATTCTTGTTCTTTAACTTGGAATATTTCTGCAGGTAGAACTGACGCATGAACATTGCCTCGTATCTGCCTATTGGTTTAACCCCAAGACTTGCCAGTGCTGCACGGGCATTCTTTTCGATGATCATGCTCATGGCAATCTGATCTGACTTTGTGGCAGCGTTACACATTGCACCTTTGCCGCTAACCAGAATCGGTTTATTCTCGCTGACTGCTTTTGCAATAACTTCTTCATTCGCCTCTGCCTGTGACAGAATCTTAAGTTCCGGTCCCACCATCTGAGCGAAGTCGTCTAGATATGCAGGAAGCTTGGCTCTGACATCGATGTACTTCATCACAACGGAGCTTGTATTCCAGAGCTCTTCGAAATGATCTTCTTCTCCGTCCCATGGCTCCACACCAATGAACTCCAGATACTTTCCGCAGGCCTCTTCAAGGTTTCTTGCAACCAGGAATGCCTCGTCATAATCCTTGCCGTAGCAGATTGCGCCGTGGTTGCTCATGATAACCGCCTTACCGATTGAATCATAAACGGCTTCTGCAACCTTGTCTGAAACGTGGCTTGTGCTAGGAAGCCCATATTCTGAAACCAGAACGAAGTCTCCGATGCCCTCGTATTCCCTGTCCAGTTTTACACGGTACTGCCCCATTGCGCTGACTGCTGAAGCGTTATGCTGATGCGTATGAATGATGAATCCCGCATCCTCCTTCAGCTTGTAGATTTCTCTGTGAGCTTTCTTTTCTGAGGAGGGTTTGATTTTCCCTTCATACGCCAGATTCTCAATATCCATTTCTACTACTTCATCAGGGGTAAGAGTTTCGTACTCTTTACCGCTGGCTGAAATAACGAAATGGTTTTCGTCTGTCCTGCAGGAGATATTGCCCCATGTTCTGGCAATCAGTCCCTCTGCTGCTATCTCTTTTCCCGCCTTGATGACCAGTTCTTTTGCTTTTGTGATTTCCATACCTGTTTTCTATCTCCCTTTATTTAACTTATTCTGATATTTCAACACAGTTTGAGAACACCCTGTCAAACTTTTCAATTACTTCGTCAATCATTGCATCTTCATATGCAGCGCTTGTATAGAGTCTGTTGCCTGCCAGTGTAATGAAGCCTTCTGCCGTGTAGGCTGCACCGATGTGTTCCATTTCGGCCTTGCGGAATGACGTCTCATTCAGTACCGACGGAATTGTCCACGGTTTACTCCAGTCAATCGCGAAGTGCATTGTTCCTGTAGTATCCACGTGACATACTGAGCCAACGTTGAATGCAACAAACGGCAGACCGTATTTATCTATTACCTTGTTAACTCCTTCAATGAGTCTGTCTCCAAATCTTCCGGCTCTAGGAATTGCATGCTGTTCTTCAAGCTGGCAGAGCATGTGGTAACCTGCAACGCAGCTGATTGGTGCTGCTGCCAGTGTGCCGCCAACAAGTGCCTTAGGATGCTTGGCTTCGCCGCTGATTCCTGCGGACAGATACTTCATGTATTCCGCCTTGCCACCGATGCCGCCTGCTCCCGGATAACCCCCTGCTACAACCTTGCCGAAAATTGTAAGGTCAGGGTTGATTCCATAAAAGCCTTGAGCACCGCTCATGCCGATTCTGAATCCGGATACAACTTCGTCGCATACCAGAAGTGCCCCATACTTGTGAGCCAGTTCCAGACATCCTTTAGGGAAGTCATAATCCACCGGACGAGTTCCGCTTTCAGGGCCGATAGGCTCAATGAATACTGCAGCTGTTCCGCCCTGGAGTTTATATTTCTTAAGCTGTCTTTCCAGATCGTTCAGGTCGTTCGGGAAGAATTCGTGTGTCATTGCCATTACTGACATTGGAACGCCTTTTGCCTGTGTCCACTTCGAACCCGGAATTCTGATTCCGTATGCCATCTGATCGCTCCATCCGTGATAGGCTCCCCCCATCTTCAGAATGTGCTTGTGACCTGTTGCAAGGCGGGCAATTCTGATTGCTCCCATGCAGGATTCTGTTCCTGAGGTGAGCATTCTGAACATCTGAACTGATGGAACGCTGTCGCAGATTTTCTTTGCCAGTTTGTATTCGTATTCATGGAACAGTCCTGTTGACGGTCCGCATGTGTTCAGAAGCTCAATAATCTTCTCCCGTACCTCCGGCGGATTTGATCCCAGAACTGTAGGCCCCCCTGCCTGAAGGAAATCGTAGTATTCATTTCCATCAACGTCCCAGAGTTTGCAGCCTTCTGCCTTATCTATTGCCAGAGGGAAGGGATGGTTAAATGCCAGATTGTGCTGTACTGCACCCGGAATAATGGCACCTGCCATATCAACCATTTCTTTTGACTTTGCACATTTCTTTTCGAAGTATTCATTTTCGTATTCTGCCAGTGCTTCCGGACTGATTGAATAAAGCGGCGCCGCCTTCAGCTCATCCAGCTTCTTTGTAACCGCCTCAGCATCCAGATAATTCTCTCTCTTTAATGCGAAATTGTCTTCCATGTCTTCCAGTCTCCCTTTCCTATTTGTTTCCCTCTATATCCTTCTTTATATCTTCCATTAACTCCTTGAATTTAGGCGTTGCTCTCTTGATGGTATCATACTCAATGCAGTAGGCCATCCTCACATATCCCGGACAACCGAAACCTGTTCCCGGCACAATAAGAATGTTATGCTCTCTTGCTTTGTCCACGAATTTTATTTCGTCTTCGTATGGGGATTTCACAAACATGTAAAATGCTCCCTGAGGATATGTACATTCAAATCCTGCTTCCGTAAGGCCGTTATAAAGAGCCTTTCTGTTTCTGTCGTACACGCTGATGTCACACTTGCAATCAAGGCATTTTGCTACTGCCTTTTGCATAAGGGACGGAGCGTTAACAAATCCCAGAACACGCTGTATGGTATTGATTGCCGGAATGATTCCTTCGAAGTCAGTTATTTCTGATGGAATTACCAGGTAGCCGATTCTCTCTCCCGGCAGGGACAGGCTTTTGCTCCAGGAATAACCCACAACCGTATTATCGTAATACTTGGTTACAAACGGAACCTCCGCTCCGTCATAGGCCAGGTCTCTATAAGGTTCATCTGCAATCAGATAAATCTCATTGCCGAATTCCTCGGACTTTGCCTTCAGAATTTTCGCCAGGGCCTTAATGGTCTCTTCCGAATAAATTACGCCGCTTGGGTTGTTCGGAGAATTTATCAAAACCGCTCTGGTATTTTCGCTAATCATCTTTTCCGCTGCCGCCAGATTCGGCTGGAACGGAATGCCGCTTTCGGAACCGCTGCCGTCTGTGTTCGGCGGAACAACCTTCATCTCAATTCCGTGGTTCTTGGCATAGCTGCTGTACTCTGCAAAGAAAGGTGCGAACACCAGCAGTTCCTCTCCCGGATCAACCAGCACCTTCAGTATCACGTTCATGCCGCCGGCAACCCCCACGGTCATAATTATATTTTCATATGTGAATTTCGTTCCATGCTCTTTGTTCAGGTGTTCCGCCACAGCCTGTCTTACCTCGGTGTAGCCGCTGTTGCTCTTGTTATACCCGTGCAAAACCAGACTGTCCTCTTCCTCCAGCACTTCTTTAATTGCCTGATTAAGCTCCGGCGGTGCAGGAACGCTTGGATTGCCCAGACTGAAATCAAAAACATTCTCTGCCCCATACTTGGCAACGAGCTTCGCTCCTTCCTCAAACATGGCTCTTATTGCAGAGCTTCCTTCAACATACGGAATCATTGATTTTGCTGTCATGATAAAACTCCTTTTCCCCCAATTTACATACATAGTCATTATAACACAAAATATTTAACTGTTTTCATGTTATATTCACCACACAATAATTCTTCATTATTTCATAAAGAATTTGGTTCTCGGAACAATACACTTTCCCCCGCCCCGGTTATAGTGTTCAACCACCCTAAGGAACGTGCAAAAGCATACAAAAAAGGCCGGTTTCTAC
>JAKSSH010000089.1 GCA_024403155.1 Clostridia bacterium
TTTTTACAAAAAAGCATAACACAAAAAGCCAGTATTAACAACGGACTTTTTAGTACGATAAAGTGATATATTTTTTACTATTTTGCTATTTATTTTTTACTCATTAAGAGTAACTCTGCATTTTTTCTTGCTTAATTATTTTAGTTCCTTATTTATTCAGACCTTTCTACCACATAATTATAGCTCTGACTGGGCAAACCGGGGCACAGTAACCGCAAGTGAGACACTTGTCATGATCTCCATCTGCAGTTCCATTTGATGTCATGTATATTGCCCTGCTGGTACATCTTTCAACACATGTTCCGCAGCCTTCACAGTCACCCTGGTCGATATGAATTTTCTTGAATTTCACATCAGGCTGATAATCTTCCGGCAGTTTTCCTTCTGCGTATGCAATCAGATCATCAATTTCCGATTTCTTGCCGCATCCAATCATTATTGTATGAACGCCAAGATCTCTTACATAATTGAGGGCCTTCATGTAGTTGCCTGTAAGATTTCCACCGCCAAAAGCCTTCATGCCAAATATGCATTTACCTGCATCAATGCACTTTTGAATTGCTGCTGCCATATCATCTGCTGTAGCAGGTTCAGAACCACGTCTGATGCCAAGTCCGGCATAATTTATCAGTGGAAATACGATATCGCATTCAGGAACATCCGCCATGCGTTCCACTACGTCAACATGATGCGTTGATACGCCAATAGCCTTAACGATGCCCTTTTTCTTGTAGTCGCAAAGGCATTTCCAGGCACCGGCTCTGTTATCCCAGTCAGGATCCTGTCTAACTTCATGAAGTTTGAAAACATCTATGAAATCAAGGTTTAAAGCCTCCAGACATTCATTAATGGCAAATTCCATCTCCTCATAGGATAAATCAAGGCATTTACTTGCAATTATTGGTCTTTCCGGGTTGTCAGAAGACATGTCAATGTCCTTAAATGCCTCTCTTATATATGGATATGTCTGATAATATTGAGCTGTATCAAACAGTCTGATTCCCTTGTCATAGGCATATCGAACTATTTCTGCACCATCCTCAAGAGGAAGATTCAGTTGTGTATTTCCAATAGTAAGTACACCCAGGCCTATCTTTGTAGCATAAATTTCTGTATTTCCGAGTTTAACTTTATTCATCTGTTTTCTCATCCATATCATCTTTTGAAGGTGCTTCAGCAGCATATACATAACCTGTATCTTCGGTTACGCACTTTCCGACATTTCCAATATACTGAGACTTACCGAATCCAAGAATAAGAATAAAAATAGGCTCAAGCAGTACAAGTCCTATGCAGTAACCAACACCATGTCCAAATGAAACTGAAAGCTTGTACATGCTTATAATTGTAATTACAGCTGCTGCAAACCTAACTGCTGAAGCGATATAATCAGCAGCAGAAACCTGATCTGCATTCTGACCTGAAACTGCAGAGATTATTCCTGCAACAATGCCAAGTGCCAGTACAACCCAGAACCAGGTTGTTTTCCAGGTGTATTTAAGCTGTATATAATAATTATAGAATGGAATAATTGCTTTCCATCCCGGTTCACCAAATTTCTTGAAAATTTTCCAGTATGCAATTACCTGAAGAACATACCATACAAGTGCAATTATTAGTATTGCACCAACAAAAGCTGCCGTTATTCCCAAAGCTAAAGCCTGTTCATCTGTCATGTTTTTTCCTCCTAAAAAATAAAAATGAATTTCAATAATTTATAAATATTATACAATAAATCCTCCGCCTACTACAACATCATCAACATAAAAAACAGCTGATTGTCCGGGAGTCGGAGCTCTCTGCGGCTCATCAAATTCAACTGTTACCAGCTCTCCCTCATATGAAAGTTTCGCCTTTGCCGGCCTGGCTGCGTATCTGATTTTCACATAGGCTTCAGTCTTATGTTTACATAATATATTTCCTGTACACTTTATTGTCTTTTTAAATAGACTTTCATTACTTCCAAGTTTAACTGTATTTGTTTCCGGATCAATAGCAGTTACAAATACAGGATAACCAAGAGCTATTCCAAGCCCCTTTCTCTGACCTACTGTGTATGATGCAATTCCTTTATGTCTGCCGCAGATATTACCCTTTTCATCCAGAAAAGTCCCTTCTTCTGCAACAATTCCACGACGCATCATGAAATCAATATAGTTGTCTTCCTGATCAATAAAACATATCTCCTGACTATCCTTAGTGTCAGCATTCTCTAAGCCCTCGCTGCGGGCCAATGTTCTAACCTCCTCTTTGTTTTCATAACTGTTGAGCGGAAGTATAAGACGTGAAATCACATCCTGTCCCAGTCTGTAGAGCATATAGGACTGATCTTTTTTTTGATTTTCGGCCTTTTTTATAAACCATTTGTCCGCTTTTGCATCATAATAGGTTCCGGCATAATGACCTGTAGCTATGTAATATGCTCCAATTTCATCTGCAGCATCAATCAGAGTTTTGAATTTGATCTCCGGATTACAGATAATGCACGGATTAGGTGTTCTTCCATTCATATATTCCCTGCAGAACTCATTAATAACCGTTTTATCAAAAGAATCAGCCACATCCCTGTAAATAAGGTCTATTCCAAGCTGTTCAGCGGCTTTTTCAGCCTTTTTTCTGCCCTCGGCAATATTTACCTCAGAATTCATGCAAAGGCAGTTTAAAACATTAAAATACAAGCCTACAACCTGGTAGCCCTGCTTTTGCAATATTAAAGCAGCGGCAGTGCTGTCGACACCACCGCTGAGTCCCAGTATTACCTTTTTTCTGTTCAAATTACTGTCCATTTCCGCAACCCTGACAACCTGCTTCCTCATCCTCTTCACAATCATCGTGATGTTCAGCATCAGGGTCATATCCTTCAAGACCGGCGTATTCCTTGCCATGTGACTGCGCATAGTCGTAAATGGCATTCTTGATTGCATGCTCAGCAAGCATTGAGCAGTGAATTTTTACTGCCGGAAGACCACCAAGCTCTTCTACGATCTTTTCATTAGATACTTCCAGAGCCTTTTCAACTGTCATTCCCTTAATGAGCTCAGTTGCCATACTGGATGAAGCTATAGCACTGCCGCATCCGAAGGTTTTAAATTTAGCATCTGTTATTACTTCGTTTTCATCAACGCTAAGGGTAATCTGCATCATGTCACCGCATACCGGACTTCCGTAAATGCCCTTGCCATCTGGATTTTCAATTTCGCCAACATTTCTTGGATTCATGAAATGTTCCATTACTGTATCGTTATATAATGCCATGTTTTTACCATCCTTCCGCACCGTTTACCGGTGATAATTCTCTAAGTTTTCCAACTACCTGCTTAAGTGTATCAACTACATAATCAACATCTTCTTCTGTGGTGTTATCTCCAACAGTGATCCTGATTGCTCCATTTGCCTTTGTTACAGGCACTCCAATTGCATCAAGTACATGTGATGAACCGAGAGATCCTGAAGAACATGCGGACCCTGTGCTGACACATATGCCGTTAAGGTCAAGCATGAGCAGAACCGATTCACCTTCAATATATGATATTGCTATGTTCAGGTTTCCGGGATGCCTTTTTGAGAAATTCTTAGGTCCGTTAAGCAGTATGTCCGGAATTTCTTTCTCAATTCTTTCCCACATCATAGCCCTGAGCTTTGATGAGTGGTTCATGTGTGAATGCAGGTTCAGTCTTGCAAGTTCAGCAGCTTTTCCGAACCCAACGATACCTGCTGTATTCTCTGTGCCTGCTCTCTTTTTCTTTTCCTGTCCGCCACCATGAATCAGGTTAGG
Organism: Clostridia bacterium; assembly: GCA_024403155.1. GTDB lineage: Bacteria > Bacillota > Clostridia > Peptostreptococcales > Anaerovoracaceae > Lentihominibacter. The sequence continues at coordinate 3,776 of JAKSSH010000089.1, forward strand.
GATCTGTATTCCCTTTTTCTTGTAAAGAGCTCCAACCCCCTTTGGTCCATAGATTTTATGGGCTGACATCGAAATGAAGTCCACATCCAGATTCTTAACATCAACAGGAACGTTTCCGATTGCCTGAACAGCGTCAGTATGGAATAGAACGCCGTGATTATGAGCAATTCCGGCAAGTTCCTTAATTGGCTCTATGGTTCCGATTTCGTTATTGACCATCATGATGCTTACAAGAATAGTGTTATCCTTAATTGCTGCTTCCAGATCTTCAGGTCTTACAAAGCCTTCACCGTCCACATCCAGATATGTCACTTCAACACCAAACTTCTCCAGATACTGACATGTATGCAGGATTGCGTGGTGCTCGATTTTAGTTGTAATAATGTGATTTCCTTTATTCTTAAGTGCATCTGCAACCCCTTCAAGAACCCAGTTGTCAGCCTCTGTTCCACATGAAGTGAAATAGATTTCATCAGGTTCTGCATTGATAAGCTCAGCTACACGCTGTCTTGCTGTTACAAGTCCCTGCTTGGCTTCAAGGCCCGGTGCATATAAACTTGAGGGGTTACCGAAGTATTCTGTGAAATAAGGAACCATTTCGTCGACTACCTGAACAACATCAACTCGATTATCTAATCATTGCCGACGCTTTCAGAATGGAAGATATTCACCTGTCCTCCACCGATCTGGCAGGCACGATCCTCTCACACCCCCCCCCCTTGGGACTCTTCAC
>JAKSSH010000009.1 GCA_024403155.1 Clostridia bacterium
CCAGAGCTTTTCCATTATCAATAATCAGCTTCAAAATTTCGTCTATTGCATCTCCGGCTTCCGAATAGTCAAGAAACCCACCCATATATCTATCTATGAAATTAATGTGTCCAAGGATGTCGTAGTTATTGAAATCCCTGAGACAACCGTAAACGTATTCATAGAAATTCTTTATGAAATCAGTTCGGTTTTCGGCATAGCCGTCATTTTTCAGATTCTCATCAGTATATTCATAGGAGCTTATGTCCAAATCTTTATAGCAGTGAAACGAGCCAATAACCACGTCGAAATCATAACTGCCAGCTACACGGTCGGCCTCTTCCAGTTCACCTTCCATTACTCCTATTTCAATGCCTGCAGCGATGTTCTTCGGCCATATTTCTCTGGCTTTATCCAGAGCTGCAAAATACTGATCAAAATTCAAATGAAAAGGTGCTTCCACACTTGGATATCCGGGGTCGTGGTGATCGGTTATGGCCAGAATTTCAATGCCCCTGTCAATTGCCAGATTAATGCTGTCATAGAAAGGGGCTCTGCAGTCATCTGAAAATTCCGTGTGTGTGTGAAAGTCGCTTATTATCATGTCTGTTCCTTTGTTGTTATTTTTTCAGTTCCAGCTGGAACCAGAATGTGGTTCCTTCTCCCGGTTTGCTATCTACTCCGAAATCAGCCTTGTGCAAAGTCAGTATTTCCTTGCATATTGAAAGACCAAGACCTGTTCCTTCCGTTTCTCTTGCCATGTTGGAGCTGGATCTATAGTATCTGTCCCAGATGTGTTCCAGATCTTCAGGCGCTATTCCGCAGCCATGGTCTTCTACAGACAGTCTGGCAAATCTGCCCTGACGTTTGATGGACAGAATTACAGCACCGTCGTCTCCGCAGAACTTAATGGCATTGGATACGAAGTTTGCAACAACCTGCTTGATTCTGTCAGCGTCTCCTTCAACCATGAAGTCACGGCTGCAGTCAAACTCAATATGGAACTGTTTGTCGTTCTCATCAATGATGCCGTCATGATTGGAATCGAAACGGCCCTCAACACCTCTGTAGGCATCGATTATTTCTCCTGTCAGCTGTGAAAGGTTAAATACGCTCTTGTCCAGAGTAATCTTGCCGGACTGGAGTTTTGAAGCTGACAAAAGGTCGTCAACCAGACCGTTAAGCCTGTCGGTTTCATTAATAATAACCTGCAGATGCTCTTCACGTTTTTCGGGATTGTCTCCTGAAAGGTCACGAATCATTTCAGCATAGGATTTGATCATAGTCAGTGGAGTACGCAGGTCGTGTGACACGTTTGCCACCAGATCCTTCTGCATAAGGTCGGATTTTTCAAGTTCTATTGAGGCACCTGTCAGCGTGTCTGACAGATGGCTTATTTCCGTATAATGCCCGTCAGGGAATACAACGCCATATTCTCCCTGAGCAAGTTTCTGCGCTGTTTTCTCAATCTTTCTGATGGGTCTTGTAATTCTCATAGAAAGATAGAATGAAATCAGGCAGGCCAGAATCAGTGACACAATGGTAACGATGATCAGCTGATCCTGAAGAATTTTAATTGTTGAGGATACAGGCCAGAGAGGGGAAAATACATAGGTTATTACAGATTCCTTCTTCTTTGAAGTAAGAACGCTGCCGTATGCCAGTACCTCCTGGGATTCTCCATCTGTTTTGAATGTAACCCTGGCAGAGCCGTTGTTCTTAAGCATTTTCTCATTCAGTTTCTGTATTTCTGAGGCGTACTGCCTTTGCGCATTTTCGGAATCTGAATCAATTCCCGGTGACAGGGCGAAATCCTCGGCTTCCGGTTTGAAGTAAGTGTTTTTACCATCAAAAGAAACAACGAAAATATACATGTCATAGGAATCGGAGATTTCCTCCACATTCTCTACAAATTTCTTGCTTTCGTTGTGTCTGTATGAAGACTCAATTTCTTTTACAACCTCTTCAGTCTGTGAGGCTTTCATGGATCCGTAGAACTGATTCAGCATGAATACCTGAACGATCCATAAAGCTGCCATGAGAACTGCAGCAAAGAGAATGAAATAGAGCCATGTCTTGAATTTTATGCTGTGTGAATCAATTTTTGGCATCGAATTTATATCCTACTCCCCTGAGAGTAACGATGTAGTCCCTGTACTGTCCCAGACTGTTCCTCAGGTTCTTAATGTGTGTATCTATGGTTCTGTCATCCCCGAAAAAGTCGTATCCCCAGATGTCTGACAGAAGCTTATCCCTTGAAAGGGCAATGTTCTTGTTCTCAACAAGATAGAACAGAAGGTCATATTCCTTAGGTGTAAGGTCAATCTGCTCACCGTCAATTAATACTGTTCTGGCAGGAATGTTGATTTCCAGGCCGTCAAAGCGAAGAACATCCGGTGAAATGGAATCGCCACCGCCTCTTCTGGCCAGAACGGCATTTACTCTAGCCATCAGTTCCTTAGGACTGAAAGGCTTTACAACGTAGTCATCTATGCCAAGTTCGAAGCCAAACAGTTTATCGTATTCCTCACCTCTTGCAGAAAGCATGATAATTGGAACGTTGCTGATTTTGCGAATTTCCTTGCAGGCCGAAAAACCGTCAAGCCTCGGCATCATAATATCCATGATAATCAGGTCATATTCGTTAAGCTTGCAAAAGCCAACAGCTGTCATTCCGTCCTCTGCTTCGGTAACTTCGTGACCGTTGAACTCAGAATACTCACGAATAACCTGTCTTATTCCTTTTTCGTCGTCTACAACCAGTAATTTTGCCATATTATTATCCTCCTTGAGGTATGTTAACCCAGAAATGTGTAGTTTCGATGAAAAACCTTTGAAACACTGTTAATTATACCATATTGACGGATTGTATGTTATAATGTACATACGTATATCCAGGAGGAATATGACATGTATAGAACAGGAGACAAAATCCTGTATCCTATGCACGGAGCAGGAATCATCAGACAGATAAAAACCTGTGAAATCCTGGGGCAGACTAAGGACTATTATCTACTTAGCGTGCCCTGCGGAAACATGGAAGTCATGATTCCCGTCGACAGCTCGGACGACATCGGAGTTAGACCTGTAGGAACAATTGAGGAGATCGACGAGGCGGTTTCTGTTCTTGGAGAAGCTTCCACTGAAATGAGTGGGAACTGGAACAAGAGATACAGGGAGAACATGGACAAGATCAAAACCGGCAATATATTATTCGTTGCCGAAATCGTAAGAAATCTTACGAGAATTGATCGAAAGAGCAAACTCTCAGCAGGTGAGAAGAAGATGCTCTCCAATGCCAGAAAGATCCTAGTAAGCGAAATAATGCTTGTTAAGGACATTTCCGAAGCTGAGGCCCTGGGAATAATCGAGGCAGCAATATAGCCCGATTGATTTCAAGGCGCCGGCCTGCCTTGCTATGCGTAAATAAGGAAGAAAGGAGGAACAATTCAAAGTGCTGAAAAAGCTAATAAGAGCCATTCTTACCATTATTGGTGGAATTGTCGGTTATGGCTGCTATTTGCTTGTTAAGTACATCGCTAATCTGAGAGGCTTTGATATGGATACGGGATTATCCGTAGCAGAAAATATATTTATTGCTGCAACACTCGCAATTATATTCGCACTTTTCTTTTTTAAACTCTATCCTGTATTCTCAATAGGCGGTCAGAAAGCGGCTACAAATCTGGAGTCGGATCTCAGGGACACTTCGGTAAACGACCTGATGTCTGCAACAGCGGGCCTGATTATAGGTCTGTTTATAGCGTATCTAATAGGCAGAGGAATCTATTCCAGTATCGAGATTCCTGTTCTTAGCGTAATTCTCAACATTGCCACTTATGTTATATTGGGCGGATTGGGAGTAACCGTAGCCAACAGCAAAGCCAAGGAATTCGGTGCACTTATTCTATCCAGAAAATCGGGTGAGAAGAGTAAGAACAAAAGCAAGGATGACGCTACACCTAAAATTTTTGATACCAGCGTCATCATAGATGGAAGAATCGCAGACATAATGAAGACCGGATTTATAGAAGGTCAGATAGTCATTCCGGATTATGTCCTTGTTGAGCTGAGACACATTGCAGACTCATCAGATTCTCTTAAGAGACAGAGAGGAAGAAGAGGCCTGGATATTCTCAATTCAATCCAGGAAGAGTACGGAGTGGAAATCTATAACACAACTTCAGAAAAGGTTCTGGAAGAAATACCTGAAGTTGATGTTAAACTGCTTAAACTGGCACAGATAATGAACGGGAAGGTTGTTACCAACGACTTTAATCTGAACAAGGTTGCAGCCATTAAGGGAGTTCCGGTTCTGAACATAAACGAACTGGCCAATACACTGAAGCCTGTAGTACTTCCCGGGGAAGAGATGATTCTAAACCTGGTTAAAGAAGGCAAGGAAAACGACCAGGCGGTTGCGTATCTTGATGATGGAACAATGATCGTTGTAGAAGAGGGAAGACCGTTTATCGGGCAGACCATTAAGGTTGTGGTAACAAGCGTACTGCAGACATCTGCCGGCAGAATGATTTTTGCCAAGCCGGCAGGAAATATCAAGTAATAAGGGGACAGTTATGTACAACAATCGTAAAGTAGCTGTAATAATCGCTGCTGCGGGACAGGGGAAGCGTTTAGGTGCTCCTGTCCCCAAGCAGTACCTTAAAATCGGCGGGGAATATGTTCTGGCCAAGTCAATCAGGGCCTTTGAGAACATGCCTGAAGTCGATTACATTTTTGTTGTCACAAATGAAGATTATCTGGATATGTGTCACAGCATAGTGAAAGAAAGCGGCTTTAACAAGGTGGAAGCTATAGTTCCGGGAGGCAGGGAGAGACAGGATTCTGTGTACAATGCCCTTCAGGAAATGAATGCAAAGAAGCCGGGAGTATCCACAGTTCTTATTCATGACGGAGCAAGACCCTTCATTGACAGCGATGTAATCAGAAACGTTATTCATGAAGCGGATGAAAACGGAGCGGCGGTAGCATGCGTAGCCATGACCAATAGTGTAAGGAAGATGAACGCTGAAGGTACCGCCAGTGAAAGCGTAGACAGATCGAATTATTATTCAGTGCAGACACCTCAGGGATTCAGAAAATCCATGCTGATAGATGCGTATGATAAAGCATATGATGACGGATACAGAGGCACTGACGATGCTTCCATAGTGGAGCATGCAGGATTTGGGATAAAGATAGTAGATGGGGATTACGGTAATATTAAGATTACAACAAAAGAGGATTTGCCAATGGAAAACAGAATTGGAACAGGATATGACGTTCACAGGCTGGTGGAAGGTCGCAAGTTGATTCTGGGTGGTGTAGAAATACCCCATGCCAAGGGCCTTCTGGGGCATTCGGATGCAGATGTACTTACTCATGCCATCATGGATGCACTTCTGGGAGCGGCAGCTCTTGGAGACATAGGAAGACATTTTCCTGATACGGACGATGCCTACAAGGGCATAAGCAGCATCACACTTCTGGAAAAGGTAGGGAAGCTTTTGGAAGAAAATTTCTACCATGTGGGGAATGTGGATGTAACACTTATTGCACAGAAGCCAAAGATAAGTCCTTACATAGAGGAAATGAGAAATAATATTGCAGCGGCACTTAATCTGGAAATGAGCCGCATCAACATCAAGGGAACAACTACCGAGAAGCTGGGCTTTGCAGGTAGAGAAGAAGGCATCGCTGCTGAAGCGGTAGCAAGCATATACAGATAGGAGACACAATGAAATTATCAAGAGCATTTTTTAAAACACTGAGAGAAGTACCAAACGAAGCGGAAATTCCAAGCCATATTCTGCTGCTTAGAGCAGGCATGATCAAGAAGACAGCAGCAGGCCTTTACAGTTACATGCCAATGGGATGGAGAACTGTAAAGAAAATCGAAAACATCGTTCGTGAGGAAATGGATGCCAAGGGCGCACAGGAAATCAGAACGTCAGTCCTGCAGCCGGGAGAACTGTGGGAAGAGTCAGGAAGGTGGAGTGCTTACGGCCCTGAAATGTGGAGAGTAAACGACAGAAACTCCAGGGGCTTTTGCCTGGGACCAACAGCTGAAGAAGTATTCACGGACATTATCAGAAACGACATCACATCATACAGGCAGCTTCCTCTGCAGCTTTATCAGATTACAAACAAGTTCAGAGATGAAGCAAGACCTAGATTTGGAATGATGAGGTCAAGAGACTTCGTTATGAAGGACAACTACTCATTCGACAAGGATGAAGAGGGTCTTGATGAAAGCTACCAGCTCATGTATGACGCATATACAAACGTATTCACAAGATGCGGTCTCACGTTCAGACCTGTTGAAGCAGACAATGGCGCAATCGGAGGTTCCGGCTCACACGAGTTCACAGCACTTTGCGAATACGGCGAAAGCGAAATCTGCTACTGCGAAAAGTGCGACCTGGCTACTACAGTGGAGAAGGCTGCATGTGTTGATGCAAAAGCAGACGATGAAGAAATGCTTCCTATGGAGAAGGTGTTTACTCCTGGAACAAAAACAATCGAGGAGGTTGCAGACTTTCTGAAGGTTGACCAGACAAAGACGCTTAAGGCACTGCTGTTTGAAACATACGGAGAAGATGACAAGGTTGATGGATATGTTGCAGCATTTGTACGTGGAGACAGAGAACTGAACATGACCAAGCTGGTTAACGCTCTGGGAGTACACGAATATGCCATTGCTTTTGCAGATGAAGAGAAGATGGCTGAGGCCTGCGGATGTGTTGGCGGATTCACTGGACCTGTAGGACTTCACGACTGCCGCATCATTGCTGACAGCGAAATTCCGGGACTGAAGAATTTGGTTGCAGGAGCATGCGAAGAAGACCGCCACATCAAGAATGTGAACTACGGCAGAGATTGGGAAGCAGACATGGTAGTAGATATCAAGAATCTGCTGGAAGGGGACCCTTGTCCTATATGCGGAGCTCCTGTTAAGCACGCCAGAGGCGTAGAGGTGGGGCAGATCTTCAAACTGGGAACAAAGTACTCAGAACCTATGGGAGCCATGTATAAGGATGAAAACCAGAAGGATCATCCTATCGTAATGGGATGCTACGGAATAGGCATATCAAGAACATTCCAGGCGATTATCGACATGCCTGAAAACCACGATGAAAACGGAATCATCTGGCCTATGTCAGTTGCTCCTTATCACGTGATAATAACTCTTATGAAGCCTGAAGATGAAGTTCAGGCAGAAGTCGCAGAAAAGATTTATGACGAACTTGGAAAAGCCGGAGTTGAGGTTGTTCTGGACGACAGAAAAGAGAGACCTGGTGTCAAATTCAAGGATTCAGAACTGATTGGAATTCCAATCAGAATTACCGTAGGAAGAGGTGCGGCAGAAGGACTCGTTGAATACAAGATGAGAAGGGATGCCGACAAGGTGGAACTTTCTGTGAATGAGGGTATTGCAAAAGCAATAGAAACAGTAAATGCAGAAAAAGACGGAAGATGTTTCTTTAAATAAGATACGGCGTTTATCTGCCATAGAATACGGAATTCTATTCTGGGAATTTTTCAAGATAGGCTGCTTCACAATTGGAGGCGGAATTGCCATGATTCCCCAGATACAGCATCTTGTGGTGGATGAAAAGAAGTGGATGAACCAGGAGGAGGCTCTGGACTGTATTGCTCTGGGACAGTCTCTTCCCGGTGTGATAGCCGTTAATCTGGCTACATATATCGGTTACAGGCAGAAAGGAATATCCGGAGCGATTGTAGCAACAGCAGGAATAACGCTACCTGCATTTCTGTCAATAATAATTGCGCTGGCACTACTTGCTTACGTGGGAGATAATCCTTTCGTAAATGGTGCTTTTATCGGCATCAAGGCAGCGGTCTGCGGTCTCATTGTGGTTACTGCCATAAAGCTCCTGAAGCAGGTGGTCAGCGGAGCGTCAAAGACCAGACTGATTTTTTCAGCAATTCTGGCTGCAGGATCCTTTCTGGCAGTTGGATTCTTAGGGATTACTGCCGTACTGATTATTGTAGCAGGTATTGCAGCGGGAATACTTTTTCATGTATTTGTTACCTCAAGGGAGGTGACGAAATAATGGTGTTATTCAACCTTGTAAAAGTGTTTTTCTGTGTAGGACTGTTTGCCTTTGGTGGCGGAACAGCAATGCTGCCGATTATTTATCAGGGCGTATCTGAATTCGGAATGAGCTGGTCGGAATTTTCCGATATGGTTGCACTTTCACAGATTACGCCGGGACCTGTCGCTGTAAATGCTGCCACTTACGTGGGCCTATACTTTGACGGGATAACTGGAGCAGTAGCTGCAACACTTGCCGTATGCATACCATGCTTTCTGATTATGCTTATTGTTATCAAGCTGATTGACAGGTTCAGAGGAAGCCGGATTGTTGAAGGGGTATTCACCGGAATAAGGCCGGTTACAGTGGGGCTGATTCTTTCGGCGGCAATATTTGTGGCTCAGGGGGTACTGGTAAAGGGCAGCCTGGTTTCTATGCAGATGGCTGACATCGGCTATTACAACCTGATTCCTATAGCAATATTCGGCATATCGATTGTGCTGATGAGTGTTACGAAAATGAAACCAATCTGGATTATGCTTATAATGGCAGCAATTGGTGCGGTAATATATGGAGTAATGTAATGTGGAACGGCGGTGTACGTGTAATTGTACTTGATGAAGACAACAGAATACTGATGGTAAAGCAGCATCACCCGGAACGTGACGTGTGGATGGTGCCCGGCGGACACATTGAAGAGGGAGAGACTTCTCAGATCGCAGCTGTTCGCGAAGTAAAGGAAGAGACCGGCATGGACATTGAAATGGGAGGACTGCTTTGGCACGTTCAGGAAGTGGGAGAGAGAGGACAGAGATTCGTTGACTTCTTTCTTGCAAAACCAGCCCGGGCCGGTTTAAATCCCGAACTTGGAACTGACCCTGAACTTAAACAGGACAGTCAGGTTTTGCGGGAAGTGAAATTCATGGACAGAGATGAGGTTGCTGCTCTGGAAAACCTCTACCCTGAATGGCTTCGAGATGAATTCTGGCAGGAGCTGTATGAAGGCAAACTTGAATATGATGCGTTTAAAAAACGCGTGTAGTATAGATAATCAAAGGAGAGTTTTTTATGAAATACGTAGTAATCGAAATGGAAGACGGCGGCATAATGAAGGGTGAACTTTATCCTGAAATCGCACCTAAGACAGTTGAAAACTTTGAAAAGCTGGTTAACGCAGGCTTTTATGACGGACTTATCTTCCACAGGGTTATTCCTGGATTCATGATTCAGGGCGGATGTCCACAGGGAACAGGAACAGGCGGTCCCGGCTGGCAGATTGAAGGTGAATTTACACTGAACGGATTCAAGAACGATCTGAAGCATACAAGAGGCGTTCTCTCAATGGCAAGATCAATGATGCCAAACTCGGCAGGTTCACAGTTTTTCATCATGGTTGCAGATTCACCGCATCTTGATGGACAGTATGCTTCGTTTGGAAAGATCATCGAGGGAATGGAGGTCGCTGATGCCATCGTAATGACAAAGAGAGACATGCGCGATAAGCCAAAGAAGCCACAGAGAATGAAAAAGGTTACTATTGTGGAAGAATAGTAAAGGAATTATAAAACCCCTTGCAATCACAGATGCAAGGGTTTTTTAATTTTTGTAGCAATTTATTAAAATATATTTAGAAAAATATGGTAAAGCAGTTGACATATGGAAACACAAGGAATATAATCCATTTACAGTTAACTGGCAAATAATACCAACAATAGTAAAAAAAGGAGAATTGAAATGTTAGGGAATAAAAGAAATCTTAAAAAAGCAATCGTAGCTGTTGCGGCCGTATGCGTAATGCTTGTTGGCGGGGCTTCAGCTTATTTCACAGCAACTGACGACAAGACAAACACCTGGACGGTGGGAAATGTGGACATTGAACTGCATGAACCGGGATATGATGCCAGCGATAGAGACAATATAACGCCAAACCAGGAACTGGATAAGGACCCTGTAGTAGAGAATACAGGAAATAATGAGGCCTATATTTTTGTAAAGTTCTCAATTCCAAAGGCCAGTGTAAAAACAGTAGGTCCGGATGGAACACCAACAGCTGCATCAGTCCAGGAACTGTTTGATTATACGGTTGACGAAAGCTGGACTCTCGTTGATCAGGCTTCGGGAACAGACAGCAATACATACATCTATGCTTATGCAGTAAATGGCCAGTGTGTTGCTGTAGATCCGGAAGATACAACAGAAGTTGTTTTCACAGACGGAAAGATAAAGTTCAAGAATGTTATTGAGGGACAGATTGATTCTACTCTGACGCTTCCTGTATATGCATACGCAATTCAGACAGGGGATATTACAGAAGATGGAAGCATTGCTCCTGCTGATGTCTGGGAAGTTCTTTCAGGGCAGGTATCATCAGTTCAGTAAGTCTAGAACGGGAGATGTCTTATGAAAAGGCCAGGTCTATTACTGACAATTGCACTTCTGATGTTCACATGTGCCGGGACTGGAATATGTTTCAGTTTTGCCACTTATGCCGGGAGCCATGTTTTCAACAATTCGCTTCAGACGTCAGGAGTGGATGTAAGAATTGAAACAACAGGCGGTGGCCTGGCAGGGCCAGGAGAACTGGTGGACTATAACCCCAGGGTGATAAATCTGAATGCGGACAGTTTTATCAGGGTGAGATTTGACGAGAATCTCCGGGAGGTGTGCGGCCTGGAAAAGGGCTGGATTAAAAGGGGCAATTGTTATTACTATAAAACACCTCTTGCAACAGGTGAAAGCAGGACAGTATTCAGCAAGATTAGAATACCTGAGAGCCTGACTGATGAGGATTCTTCATATAGAATCAGGGCTACTGCAGATGCAATACAGGCAAAGAATTTTCAGCCTGATTTCAACAGTATTTCACCCTGGGGAACAATAAAAGTGGAGCAGGCCAAGGCGTCGGAAGGGAATCAGGTGGCTTCCGTAGCCACTCGTTCATCGAATCCTGACTTCAATTGTATAAGCCCTGGCACCTTTGAATGTTCTACGGAAGATCTTTTTTCTAACTTTGAGAATTTTCAGCCGGGGGACACTTATAGCGAAATGCTGAACATGAGAAACAACTCCGGCAGGGAAGTGACAATTTATTTCAGAACAGAGAATCGAAGCACGGATCTGCTTGAAGAAATGCATCTTAGAATTTCCTGTTGCAAGAGCAAGGTTTATGAAGGTTCGTTATCCTCCGGGGAACTGAAAAATTTCATGAAGGTTGCCACTATAGAAAACGGGCAGGCTGCCGGTCTGGAGTTTCAGATCAGCATGCCGAAATCTGCAGATAATAGATATGCAATGCTAAAGGACAATGTAACATGGATTATTGCAGTGAAAGATGCCGATGCAGAAACACCGGGAAAAGAATCGCCGAAAACGGGGGACAATGTTCTGCAGATAGGATTAATGGCACTTGTTGCAGCCGGATCGCTGCTGGGAATTATAACCATTCTGGGCACCGGCAGACGAAGGGGCAGAAGATGACTAATATTCTGAAAAAAACAATACACGTGGCAGGCGTTCTGGTATGTATCTGCGGAGCAGTGGTGGTGATTGCTGCCCTGACTTGTCTGCTTTTGCATATCAGACCTGCTGTGGTTGTAAGCGGGTCTATGGAGCCTGCCATACAAACCGGAAGCATGGTATTCATAGACATGGATTATCAGGCTTCGGATGTGGTTAAAAGAGATATTATTGCCTTTGATGCAAACGGAACCATGGTTACCCACAGAGTGGAGGAACTGACGGAAGAGGGGTTCGTTACAAAGGGGGACGCCAATAGTGACCCTGATCCTGCCACAGTATCTGCCGACAGATATCTGGGAAGGGTTATCATGTGGATTCCCTGGATTGGACGTGTTACAAAGTTCCTTTCAACGACGCAGGGAAAGGTGATGATTATCACAGCCTTCGTTTCAATTATGCTGATTTATTCTCTGCTTGGGAAGGAGGAAACCGATGGCACAGAAAAAAATACAGGTAGTACTGATAATTCTGCTGCTTAATTTAACCTGCTTTCTGGGAGTGATGATGGTCAGTGCCTATCTGGTTGCCCAGGATAAGGCGGATAACGAATTTACCGTGGGGAACAACACAAGCACAATCCTTGAAGAATATCAGGAAGTGCAGGAGCTGAGCCCCGGAGACAGCATAAAAAAATCCGTGAACGTAGCAAACACCGGCAGGAACAGCTGTTATGTCAGGGTACTATCACTTCTGTCAGAGAAGGATGCCGAACAGTATGCCCGGATTAACTACAACCTTAAGGACTGGGAACTGGCTGAGGACGGATACTATTACTACAGGGATGTAGTTAAACCGGGAGAATCCACAGCAGAACTGTTTTCTCAGGTGGACATATCTTCAGATCTGCCGCAGGAACAGCTCAGGGGATTTAAAATTCTGATTTATGCTGAAACCGTAAACGTTGAAGCAGGAGGATTTTCATGATAGTCACAAGAACAAAAAGAGTAGCGGCTCTGGTGGTTATACTGCTCTGCTTATGCACGTGCCCTGGAATTTTAGGCTACGGTGCAGTTGACGCCAGCCTTCTGGCAAGTCTCAGCAGTTTTCCGGGAGTAAAGGCATTTGACTTCACCGCAGATCCCGTCAGGGAAAACGTTTCGGCTTCTACCATGGTTGGACCTGAATACTCCATAAAACTCACAAAGGAGTTTCCGGATGAATACTTCGGTGTGCAGACTTCACAGCTCAGGGACGGTGACAGCGGAGAAACGGTAACGGGTCTGTTTATGCAAAGAGACGGAGGAACTGCAGCCAAGGGAAACTGCGGATGCATTTACCGAAACATGTTTCAATATAAGGGACAATGGGTGGATGTTAAAACCACATATGTTGACTGGCTCTGTCAGGTAAAGAAGGTTGCATTCATGTGCGGAGGATTTGCCAACTGCAGATGGCAGGCTCTATGGTACCTGGAAATGAAGCATGAATTTTTCCTGGCAGGCACAGATACTCCTGTAAATGTAAAGGGCTATCTTGAATATGCGGACATGGACAATTCACAGGGGATGCTTTTAAAACCGGGAGAATATGATGGCATATGGGTTAACAGCAGCGAAACCATTATCGGGTACAGAAACATTCAGACAAACACTGACATTGTACATAACAGAACCATAGTTCATCAGCTTGACCATGACATGCTGTGCATTCAGTCAATGACCAACGATGATTATCCTGCAGAAGGCGAAAGCAACTACAACCGTCAGGTTGCCGCCAAGGGAACATTCGCCTATACTTTTTCGGGATCTGTTATTCACACGGGTATCATTGATGACGACGCTTCAGGAATAAACATAATGAACAGTTCGTCTAAAAAGCATGTGCCTTCTGCACTGCCACAGCCGGGGACAGCTGATGTGGCCAAGAAGGTATCAGATCAGGACGAAACTGATGTTGCTTTAAATCATGTGCGAAGCTGGCAGCAGTGGACATACAGGATCAAGGCAATTGTTCCCCTGGAAACGGAACAGGGAAACATGTATGACGGATTTACCATAAGTGACAGCATAGATCCCGGACTGATTATTCAGGAGGTGAAAGTCAAACGAGTAGATGAAGACGTATCGGAACTTTTTGAAATATCCACGGAAGATAATGTGGTAACGGTTGAGGCGGCGAATATTACCGATCCCTCGTTCTACGGCTGCACATATATCCTGGAAATAACAGTTAAGACCCGGGAGACGAAGGAAGAGCTGACAGAACAGAATCTTCTGAACGAGAATCTGGAGAAGGACTACAGCAACGTGGCTCTGGTGACCTATACGGACGGTAAAGGTGAAAATGAAATTGAAACAAACCTTACCAGCACAATCGTACAGTTTGAAAGAGAATCAGACATTGCAATAACCAAGACAATAAGAAACGAAGACAGATATGCCGAACATGGGGACGAGGTGTTCATCTTCAGATTATACGGAGTTACAGCATCCGGCCAGGAAAAAGAATACAACAGAGCAGTTACAATGGATAGCAATACTGAAACAGTATGGTTCAGAAACATTCCGGAAGGGGAATATTCCTGCAGTGAATACGATACCTTCAGATTCTGTCCTGCCAGCATAACGAATGTAACAGGAGGAAGGGCAAATGGAGACACAGTGGACTTCACCACAGGCGGGGAACAGACCTGCAGTGCCACATTCATAAACATTCGAAAAAGCTGGGAAAACTACTCTGACAGCAGCCTGAAGGTTAACAGGATTGGACTGGGAAATAATTAAGAAAAAAGGACTTGGCAAAGTCCTTTTTTAGTATCTGTTATGGTATAAGATAGTCGTCAAAAACTGGTCAAAAATCCGAAACAGGGAGGATATATTATGAACTTTAACTTCACAGAAGAACAGGAAATGCTGAGGGCTGCTTTTGCAGAATTTGTTAAGGAAGAAATAGCGCCAAAGGCCGCCAAATGGGATGAGGACAACTATACCCCACTGGAACTTATGCCGAAGATGGGCGAAATGGGAATACTGGGAGTATTCGTTCCGGAACAGTACGGCGGAGTTGGCCTGGGACATACAGAAAGAGTAATGGCTCTTGAGGAAATAGCCAGACATTCTGCTGGCCTTGCTATGATGGTATTTACTCACCAGCTGGGCATGGCTGCAATTCTGGATTACGGAACAGAAGAGCAGAAGATGAAGTACCTGCCCGGCATGTGTGCAGGAACAGAAATCTGCGGACTGGCCGTAACTGAGCCTGGCGGCGGAAGCGATGTGGCCGGTCAGAAGACAGAGGCAAAGCTGGAAGACGGCCAGTGGGTTGTTAACGGCAGAAAGTGCTTTATCACAAATTCACACTGCGGAACAGCCACAGTAATCACCTGCAAGACAGGAGAGGACGAGAAGGGCAGAAGCACATTCTCATGCATCATCCTTGAAAAGGGTACTGAAGGATACAGCCCTGGAAGAGAAGAAAACAAGCTGGGTCTCAGAGGCTCAATGACAGGCGAACTTATCATGAACAACGCTAAGGTTCCTGAAGAAAATCTTGTGGGTGAAGCTGGAATGGGAACACCGATTGCAATGAAGGAAATCGGGGAGGTCGGTCGTGCATCAATGGCCGCTATCGCCACAGGAATTATCAGAGGTTGCCTCGAGGATGCAGTTAAATTCTCAAAGGAAAGAATCGTATACGGCAAGCCTGTTTCCAAGCTTCAGGCAATTCAATTCCACATTGCTGAAATCAGATGCGACTATGAAGCTGCAAGGCTCATGACATACAGAGCTGCTGCTCTTAAGGATGAAGGAAAGCCTGCAGCAACAGAATTTTCAATGGCCAAGTATTTCGCAACAGAGGCTGCATGCAGAGCATCCAAGAGACTGATTGAAATCATGGGTGGCTATGGTGTAGTTAACGAATACGCAGCAGGAAGATACCACAGGGATGCACTGGGTTGCATTTCATCAGGTGGCACAAGCGAAATCCAGAAGATTATTGTAGCAGGAGATACACTTAAGAAGTACTAATGAATATTCTCGTTCTTGTTAAACCGGTACCGGATCCGGAGAAGTACAACGAAATAAGAATTGACAGCCAGACAAAACGACTGGTTAGAGAAGGGGTGCCTACGGTTATCAATCCCACAGACCGTAATGCTCTTGAGGCGGCACTTCAGATTCGTGATGCAATGGAAGACTCAACTGTTACAGTGCTCAGCATGGCACCTGAATTCAGCAGGGATAAGATTGTTGAATGTCTTGCCATGGGGGCAGACGATGCATATCTTCTAAGCGACAGGGCATTTGGCGGTGCGGACACCTATGCAACCTCCTATGTGCTGGCAGAGGGTATTAAGAAAGTGGAAGCTGAGAAAGGCTTAATGTTCGATCTGATTTTGGCTGGCAACGAAAGTGCCGATGGAGCCACAGCCCACGTTCCCGTTCAGGTTGCAGAGTGGCTGAAAATATCTCACATAAGCAGAGTCTGCAGCTTAAACGTGGAAGATGAGCTGATTAAGCTTGTAAAAAGGAGCGAAGATGTAATGCTCAGTTTCCAGGGCGAAGGCCCTGCGGTACTGGCGGTTACAAGAGATATAAACAAACCTAGATTTGTAAATGCCATGGGTATAGTTAAAGCTCGCAAAAAGCCACTGACAATATGGTCTAATGAAGACATGAAACTGGAAGAGTCCCGTCTGGGACTTGAGGGTTCACCTACACAGCCGGGAGAGCTGATTGCTCCGCATATGGGAAGAGCAGGGGAGCCTCTGGTAAGCGGCGATGCTACAGCAGCAGATGCTGCAAAGGCAATACTGTCTGTCATGAGAAAGGCAGGTGTCTAGCATGAAAAAGATAATGATTATGGATCAGGGAGATCCAGTGGCATATCAGATTCTGGGAAAGGCAAAATCACTTTATGGTGATGATGCTGATTACGTAATGGTCAAGTTTCACAAGGCCCACAACCAGGCGATGCGGCTCATGGAAAAAGCCATTGCTGATGAAAAACCCGATGTGATTCTCATTGGAGCTACGGCTCTGGGAGAAGAAGTGGCACCGGCCCTGGGTATCAGACTTGAAACAGGCGTTGCTGCCCACTGCATAGACATCATCAGAAAAGAAGATGAACTGGCATTCATGGTACCGGCATTCGGCGGTAAGGTCATAGGTGAAATATTCGTACCGGGCTGGGGGCCGGAGCATCCGGCAATAGCAACTGTTAAACCGGGAACATTTGATGATTCAAAGGCAGACTGCAGGGTTATAGATTTTGATGTCATGATAGAGGCAGGAGAAATTGACTCCGGCAGGAAGACTCAGGGAACCTTCAGGCTTACAGGAATTGAACCTAGAAAGCATGCCAAAAGTGACATATCAAAGGCGCAGCTTATTTTTTGCGGGGGCTTTGGAATCGGTTCGACGGATAACTGGCAGAAGATTGAGAAGCTGGCAGAGAAGTTCGGAGGCGGCGCCGGATGTACAAGACCTGCTCTGGACATGGATTGGGGACCTGATGAATCCTCAATGATAGGCACAAGCGGCAAAACCGTTAAGCCAAAGGTTTACATTGGATTCGGGGTTTCCGGTGCTGCACATCATGTGTGCGGAATAAAGGATGCTGATGTGATAATAAGCATCAACAACGATAAGGACGCAGAAGTTTTTGCTGTGTCAGATTATAAAGGAGTATTTGACGCAGAGGCAGTAATAGATGCTCTGCTTGAAGAGGATAGATAATGAGACGAAACAACATAGACATATCTTTCATAGTAATCATAATAATACTGGCAGGAAGCTCACTTAGAAACGGAGCTTTCTCAGATCCGAGAGCATGGCTGCTGGACAAACTGCTGCTTATACCGGCAATCATAATCGGACTTTCAATGCATGAATTTGCTCATGGTCTGGTGGCATATAAACTTGGAGACAACACACCGAAGCTTCAGGGAAGAGTAACCATCAACCCTCTGGCGCACATTGACTGGCTTGGACTGGCTGCGCTGTTCTTCTGCGGTTTCGGATGGGGACAGCCTGTTCAGATTAACCCATATAACTTCAAGAACAGAAGAAGAGATGAGCTTTTCGTTGCTCTGGCAGGGGTTGTTATGAACCTGATAATGGCAGCACTGTTCACATTGGTTGCCAAGGTATTTATCATGGCTGCAGGCCCAGAGTTCATTGTGAACACGACAATTGGAGATGGAATATGGACCATGCTGATTTATATTGTTCAGATCAATCTGGTTCTCATGATATTTAATCTGATTCCATGTCCACCTCTTGACGGCTTTAACATTTTAGCAAATATCGTGGGATTCGGTCAGACTGAAACATACTGGAAAATATACCAGTACGGAAACTGGATTCTCGTGGCGATTATCATATTCGGAGTAACCGGAATGGTTATTTCTCCATGTGTTAATTTCTTCATGAATCTTTTCTGGGCGGTCATCTTATAAAGGTAGAATAATGGGAAGAACAGATTACTTAGACAGATTAAATGACAAGCAGAAAGAAGCTGCAATGCATACAGAAGGTCCGCTGCTTATTCTGGCAGGAGCAGGCTCCGGCAAGACAAGCACCATGACCTGCAGAATAGCCTATCTTATCAGAGAGATGGGTGTTTCTCCATATAACATTCTGGCGGTAACATTCACCAACAAGGCGGCAGGAGAGATGCGTGAGAGAGTTGCAGATCTTATCGGAGAAGGCGTTAACATGTGGATTCTCACATTCCACTCCGCCTGCCTGAGAATACTTAGATACCATGCGGAGGTTCTGGGATACGGAAGAGATTTCGCAGTTTATGATCCTACAGATCAGAAATCCGTAATCAAGGGAATATGCAAAGACCTGAACATCGATACCAAGAAATTCAACCCCAATTATTTTCTGAGTCAGATAAGTAAATGCAAGGAAGCGCGAATTTCGCCGAAGCAGTACTGCAATGAGTTCGGATATGATTTCAAGGAAGAAATGGTGCAGAGTGTCTATGAAAAATATGAGCAGACTTTGCAGAAGAACAATGCCATGGACTTTGACGATCTTCTGCTGAAGACCGTTGAGCTGTTTGAGAAGGATGAAGCTGTTCTGCTGAAATACCAGAACAGATTTCAGTACGTCATGGTGGACGAATATCAGGACACCAACATGATACAGTATACCTTCGTTAAAATGCTGGCGGATGCCAGAGACGAAAGGGGAAATGTGAGAAACAACATCTGCGTTGTAGGTGACGATGACCAGTGCATCTACCAGTGGCGTGGAGCAGACATTAGAAACATTCTGGAATTTGAAAAGGATTTTCCTGGAGCAGAGGTTGTTAAGCTGGAACAGAACTACAGGTCTTCAGCAAACATTCTGGCTGCAGCTCATTCCGTAATTGAGCATAACAGAGACAGAAAGCAGAAGAAGCTTTGGACCGATGCAGAAGACGGAAGCAAGATTATCTACCAGAGACTGGACAACGAAAGAGATGAAGCATACTTCGTTGCAGGAGAAATAAACAGACTATCAGGAGGCAGGTACAACGACTTTGCCGTTCTGTACAGAACCAATGCCCAATCCAGAACATTTGAGGAAGCTCTCTCCAGAAGAGAAATACCATATAGAGTTCTGGGAGGACTGAGATATTACGACAGAAAAGAAATCAAGGACATCATGTGCTATATGCGTCTTGTGCAGAACAAGGCGGATAATCTGGCACTGGTCCGTATCATAAATGAACCTAAGAGAGGCATAGGCGGCAAAAGCATTGAGAAACTCACCGCACAGGCTGCTGGACAGGGAAAGAGCATGTTCCAGCTGCTGATGGATCCGGAGGTTCTTTCACAGTTCGGAAACAAGCAGAGTATGGCTCTTAAAGAATTCGCTGAGCTGATTGAAAGATATTCAGCAGAGAAGGAAAACATGAAAATTTCCGATCTGTATGATGCGCTGCTGGTTAACTCCGGATACCTGAAAGCCCTTGAGGACCAGAAAACAATAGAAGCAGAAAGCCGCATTGAAAACCTTATGGAATTCAAGTCGGTAATATACGATTACGAGAAGGACGAACCGGATCTGACACTGGCAGAGTTCATGGAGAGGATTGCGCTTCTGGCAGATGTGGATAATCATGATACTGACGAGAACGCAGTTGTGCTCATGACTCTTCACAGTGCCAAGGGACTGGAGTTCCCGTATGTGTTCATGCCGGGAATGGAAGACGGTCTCTTCCCGGGTTGGCGTGCCTTCGACAGACCTGACGGACTGGAGGAAGAACGCAGACTCTGTTATGTGGGAATAACAAGAGCCAAGGAAAGACTGTGGATGACCAGTGCAGAAACAAGAACAATCTACGGCAAGATGGACTACACCAGAGAGTCACAGTTCCTGCATGAACTGGACAAGAATCTCATTGAGGGAGATGGCATATACGAGAAAAAGGAAAAAAGTGTTGCCGGAGCCTTCAAAGATGGAGCAGCAGAATCAGCTCCATACAAACCATTTGATCAGCTGAAATATGCCAAGCAGCAGACAAAGCAGAGAGCGGCAGCCATGGAAAAGGCCAAGTCGGAAAGCTTCAAAGTGGGAGATATTGTACGTCATCCGAAGTTTGGTGAAGGCAAAGTAGTTGAATGTACAGATAAAACGATCAGGGTTGAATTTGCAGACGAAGCCAGAAAGCTTGCTCTGGGTTTCGCACCTATTGAAAAAGTATGAGAAAACGTATCGAAGAACTTGTGACAAAACTGAACGAGGCCTCCAGAGCCTACTATCAGGAGGACAGGGAAATCATGTCCAATCAGGAGTATGATGCTCTTTATGATGAGCTGGTTGCTCTGGAAAAAGATTCGGGGATTGTGCTGTCAAACAGTCCTACTGTTAACGTGGGATATGAGGTTGTCAGCAACCTGCCGAAGGAAGCACATCCATCACCTATGCTTTCCCTGGACAAGACCAAGGAAGTATCCGAGCTTGAAAGCTGGCTTGCAGATAAGGAAGGGCTTCTGTCCTGGAAGCTGGACGGTCTTACAGTTGTGCTCACATACGAGAATGGAACTCTCGCAAAGGCGGTAACAAGAGGCGACGGAGTAATCGGGGAAGTAATCACAGCCAATGCCAGGGCTTGTCTGAACATTCCTGTTTCAATTCCGGAAAAGGGACAGGTTGCGGTTCGCGGCGAAGCGGGTATAAGGTACAGCGACTTCGAGAAAATAAACACTGACGGAACATACAAGAATCCAAGAAATCTCTGCAGCGGTTCCGTACGACAGCTGAACAGCAGAATCACAGCAGACAGACACGTGAGATTTTTTGCATTTTCACTGGCCATGGGTGGTGGTGATTTCACCTTCAGACATGAGCAGATGGAATGGCTGAAAGAACAGGGATTTGAGACTGTAGAGAACGTGCCGGTAACAGCGGTTACTGTTGGAGAGGCTGTGTCTGGTTTTGCGCAGAAAATAGAAAATTTCGAAATACCATCAGACGGACTGGTTCTGATATATGACGATATAGAATACGGAAGATCTCTGGGAACCACAGCGAAATTCCCAAGAGATGCCATAGCGTTCAAGTGGCAGGATGAGCTGTTCTGTGGAACGCTTCAAGAACCGGCCTGATAAATCCAATTGCGGTGTTTGAACCTGTAGAACTGGAAGGCACAACAGTCAGTAGAGCTTCAGTTCATAATGTTAGCATTGTTGAGGAACTGAAGCTGGGAACAGGAGACATTATAAGCGTCTACAAGGCTAACATGATTATTCCGCAGATTGCAGAGAACAAGACAGGAAGCGGAACAATCGCACCGCCTGACACCTGCCCGGTATGCGGAACTTTGACGGAGATACATGACGAGAACGGAATAAAGACACTTCACTGCCCTAACCCTGAATGTCCTGCGAAAATGGTGAAATCATTTACACACTTTGTGGGCAGAAATGCTATGAACATTGAGGGGCTTTCCGAGGCAACTCTGGAGAAGTTCATTGATGAGGCGATGATAAGAGACTTCGCTGACATCTTCAGAATGGAGGAACACAGAAGCCGCATTGTAACAATGGAGGGCTTCGGAGAAAAGTCATTTGATAATCTCATAAAGGCCGCCGAGAAAGCAAGCCACACCACACCTGATAGAGTGCTCTACGCACTTGGCATTCCGAACATCGGAGTTGCCAATGCCAGAATGATTGCCAGAGCCTGCCGCAACAGGTGGTCAGACATTCAGAACCTTACTGAGGAGCAGCTGGTTTCGATAGAGGGTATAGGTGACATAATGGCGAAGGCCTATGTGGAGTATTTCGCAAAACCTGAAAATATGAAACAGGTTGGCGAACTGCTCAGAGTTCTGGATATTGACGAGAGTTATGAAGAGGCCGGAAGCACCCTTGAAGGCAAGACCTTCGTTATCACGGGAAGTCTCGAGCACTTCGAAAACAGGGATGCTGCAAAGGCAAAAATCCAGGAAATGGGTGGCAAGGTTGCAGGTTCTGTCAGTGCAAAAACAGACTATCTGATCAACAATGATATTTCCTCCGGCTCATCAAAGAACAAGAAGGCTAAGGAACTGGGTGTACCGATTATCACAGAAGAAGATTTCCTGAAAATGATATAGGAGAAAACCAATGAAACTTCCAATTGGAAAACTGGATAGCGATTTACTTAAGAAAATCGTGTTCGACAAAATCAAATACAAAAGCGATGAAGTGAAGGTAAGACCAGGCATCGGCGAGGACTGTGCAGTAGTGGACTTCGGTGAATATGATTGCATAATGTCTACGGATCCCATTTCATCTGCAGTGAAAGACATAGGAAGATTGTCCATTCATATCACATGTAATGACATTGCTTCAAATGGCGTACAGCCTGTGGGAATTATGCTGGCCTGTATGCTTCCTGATGGAACTACAGATGGAGATGTTGAATACATAATGGGACAGGCTGCAGAAACTGCAGCTAAACTGAAAGTGGAAATCATTGGCGGACATACCGAAATCACACCGGCTGTAAATCAACCGGTAATCGTGTCAACCGCCATCGGCAAATATCCTGCCGGCAAGTCCCAGACAGGTGGCAACATGGAGCCGGGAGATTTCATCATGATGACCAAGTCAGTGGGTCTGGAGGGAACAGGCATCATAGCCACGGACTTTGAAGGCAAACTGAAGGGTGTGATATCTGATGAGGAAATTGAAAGAGCCAAATCATTTCTGAATCTTACAAGCGTTGTTCCTGAAGGAGTTGCAGCAGGAAAGGTTGGAACTCACGGAATGCACGATATCACTGAAGGCGGCATTCTGGGAGCAGTCTGGGAGATGTGTCAGATTTCCCGGACGGGAGCTGAGATCTGGGAAAAAGATATTCCTGTGGAACCTGAAACAGAAAAAATCTGCAAGGTGTTTGACATCAATCCTCTGAGACTCATATCCAGCGGTTCCATGGTTATTATCGTTCCAAGGGATAAGGAAAATGAAATGGAAAAGGCCATGGCCGAGGCGGGTGTATCTGCATCCATAATAGGCATCATCAGACCTGAGGAAGAAGGTATCTGTATGGCATCCTACACGAAAACCTGCGGAGCTGAAGGACAGGGAAGAATTAAAGTTAAAATCGATCCGCCATATGCGGATGAGATATACAAAGCTGTTAAATAGACTGGAGAAAACATGGCAACAAATCTGCTTTTCCTGGCGCTGATACCGGGAATAATAATCATTATTTACATATTCAGAAAGGACAAGGTTGAGCATGAACCATGGAGCCTGATTTTCAAGCTGGTGGCTTTCGGAGCAATTTCCTGCATACCCGCAGTATTTCTGGAGACAGGATTTAATGCACTGAATCCGGGGTTTGAACAGGGCAGTATTGGTTTTGTATTTTACGAAGCATTTCTGGTGGCAGCCCTCTGTGAAGAATTCTGCAAGTACATTCTGCTGAGGCTGGGTTCCTGGAGAAACCCGCACTTCGACTACAGATTTGATGGAATTGTTTACGGAGTATCCGTTGCTGTGGGATTCGCACTTCTGGAGAATGTGATGTACGTTATGGACGGCGGCCTGTACACGGCTCTCATGAGAGGTGTGATGGCTGTTCCTCTTCACGCATTTTGCGGCGTGTTCATGGGAATATCCTACGGTGCTGCCAAGAAGTACAGCATCATGGGACAGAGAGGCAAGGCAAGCAAGGCAACAATCAGAGCACTTCTGATTCCTATGATTATTCATGGAATCTACGACTGTCTGGCATTCATGGAAAACAGCGCAAGCACAATCATTCTGCTGGCATTTGTAGTATTGATGTATATTATTTCAGTAAAGTATATAAACAAGTATGAGGCTGAGGACTGGAAAGCAAGCTTCTATACTGACAAGCTTAGCGATTTGAAATAAAGCATTGACGATAAAATTTAAAGATAATATAATCAAGGGGCACAATTTGCCCTTTGATAGTTCCGTATGCATGGTTTGGGTCCTGCGCAATAGGATGCCGTGAACCTTGTCAGGTCCGGAAGGAAGCAGCAATAAGCGGAAGTTCTT
>JAKSSH010000090.1 GCA_024403155.1 Clostridia bacterium
CAGCGCCGATAATCACATAAACTGAAATAAGCTGAACACCTTCGATCCAGTTTGACTCGGCATCTGATGCGACTCTGTTCGCAATCAGAACTGAAGCGGCAACAGCGACGAGCTCAAATGGAGTAAACACAATACTCATCGGCGTGAAGCAGAGACTTAAAAGAATAAGAACAGGCATTACAAACAGGATGATCTGCAGACTGGAACCGAGAGCAATCTCGACAGCTGCATTCATCTTGTTTTTCATTGCCATGATTATTGCCGTTGAATGTTCGGCGGCATTTCCGATAATAGGAACAAGAATGATACCTACGAAAGTCTTGGACAGGCCGCAGCTTGCTGCCATCGGCTCAACTGTTCCCACGAAGACTTCCGACATGAAGGCAACGGCAATTGTGGCTGCAATAAGAATTATTATGGCAGTTCTGAGGCTCATTGAAGGAGCCTCTTCCTCTTCGCCGTCGGAGACTTCTGCAAACAGGTGTCTGTGAGTTCCGAAAGTAAATACAAACTGCAGAATGTATATCATAAGCATGAGAATGGCAACTATTACGCTGAGCCCTTCTATCTGCATGCTCATGCTTTCTTCGGGCAGGGTGTGAGTGAAAATTGCAGGCACACAAAGTCCCAGCACGGCAAAGAGAAGCATGCTGGAAGTGTTGTTGATTGACTGCCTGTTAAATGTCTGCTGTTTGAATTTCAGACCGCCGAGGAACATGGACATTCCCAGGACGAGAAGAATATTACCGATGACAGAAACGGCAAGAGATGCTTTTACTACATCAAACATACCGTTTTTCATTGCAATAAAAGCAATGATAAGTTCAGTGGCGTTTCCGAATGTTGCATTCAGAAGGCCGCCGACTTTCTGTCCTGCATAATAGGAAATAACATCAGTTCTCCAACAACTGTAGCCGGTATGAAAATAAGCAGCGCATACAAATATTTCAGAGTGTTTTTTGAATGCATTAGATTGTTTCACTTAATTCATCTTTTTTCTTTAACAAACACCACCATCATCAGAAAGTAGGCCAGTGCGAATACCGCCATGCATATGAATCCCAGATGGACCTGCATGTACTGGCTGCCTGCCAGGGCCCCAATGGAAACCACCATTGCCGTGTCCAGGGATCCGCCCACTGATACGAAGGTATTCTGAATGGGTGTGCCGTGGGGCACAAGGCTGTTGTCCAGGGAATTCAGTCCCCAGGTTTTCAGCGGCGTTACCACCACCTGCATGGACACTGCCAGCAGGATTACGATTGCTGCCAGCACCGAACCCAGAATAAATATGGCTCTCCAGCTGAAATGGTCCACGAATATTCCGGAAAGCGCAGGTCCCAGAGCAGGGGCAACACCCATAACAAGTGACGAAACCCCCATGGCCGTTCCCCGTTTTTCCTTAGGGAAGGACAGCATCAGCATGGTGATGCACATTGGCAGAAGTACTCCTGCGGAGCAGGCCTGTATCATGCGTCCTGCCAGAATCACACCGAATGCCGGTGCTAATGCACACAGCAGGCTGCTGATTCAACATTACCAGAAAAGTTCCGCTGAGAATAATTGCTATATTTAGTTTTGCTTTTGTGTTATTGCTTGTCATGTCTTTATCGTCCATAGGTATAATAACACATTCTGTTTTTGTACGGAATCTGTACGCAATTCTGTGGTATAGTAATATTGATAAAATATTAAATGTTCGAAGAGGAATACACTTAATGATTTTGACAAACAACATGAGAAAACGATGGATAGCTTTTGCCATCATCATAGCCTTTGCAGTTGCCATGGTTCCTTTGTGGACTGTGGATTCTCATGCAAAAGCAGAGGATGTGGACATGGCAAAGGTAGAGGAGCAGTTCAATGAGTATCTGGCTAAGATAAGCAAGAACGGTGAGCAGGATGACATTTATGACAAATGGTTCACCACCGGCACCATTGAACCTCTTGATTACGAAGGGTTAACTGCAGAGAACGGTACCCTTACATTTGGCTGCCGTGACAACAAGCCTTTTGCCTACATGGATCAGGGCCAGTATGGAGGCTACACCGTTGACATGGTATATCGCTTCTGCAAGGAGTACGGATACGGCATGAAGTTGAAGAGCTTCAGCGATAACAACTCTCTGGTAATGGGAGTTGTTAATGACAAGATTGACTTCGGTGGAGCATCAATTTCCATTACAGAGGAGAGAGAAAAGATTGTCGATTTCTCTGATCCGTATTTTGATAACCTTAGCATCCTCATTGTGAGAGGAGAGGATGTGGACAAATACAAAGACGAGTCTGATTTTGCAGGAAAGAGAATCGGCATAGTAACAGGAACCGCATTTCAGTATATCGTTCCGGACTGCATTGACAATCCGGAACTGTTCCAGTACAACGACGAGACAGCCATGCTGCTGGCTCTGGAAAGCGGCAAGATAGATGCGGCTGCTGATGATTCTGCAATATTTGAATTTGAGCATCTTACATTTACTTCCCTTGAGATGGGAATCAGCATTGACCAGGGAGATCAGTACGGAATAGTATTTCCTAAAACTGAGGAAAAGGCAGGCTTCTTTGCGGGAATAAAAAACAGCTTTGAAAGAACCTTCATTCAGGACGCCAGATGGAAGATGTTTATCAGTGGTATTCTTGTTACCATGCTGATTACACTGCTATCCATTATTCTGGGTACAGCTCTTGGCTTTGTAGCTTATCTGGCTGAGAGAAAGGGTAACAGGGTGGCGCTGGCCATTAACAGGTTCCTGTCCTGGCTCATTAGCGGAATGCCGGTTGTTGTTCTGCTGATGATTATGTACTACATTGTATTCGGAAGCATGGATATCAGCGGAACCATAGTATCCATTATTGCTTTCACTCTGGTATTCGCTGCGGCAGTACTGAGTGTTCTGAAGAATGCCATAGGAACGGTTGACATCGGTCAGTATGAAGCAGCCTACACTCTGGGCTACAGCGACATTCAGACTTTCTTCTCAATCATTCTTCCGCAGGCAATGAGTGCTTTCTTCACTCCGTACAAGGCTGAGATTGTATCACTGATTAAGGCTACTGCAGTAGTTGGATATATCGCTGTTCAGGACCTTACCAAGATTGGCGACATCGTTAGAAGTACAACCTACGAGGCCTTCTTCCCGCTGATTGCAACGGCTGTAATATACTTCGTTCTGGCAGCGGTTCTCACGCACATTGTGAAGAGAATTGAAATAAAGACCAATCCTGAGTCGAAGGACAAGACAAAGATTCTGAAGGGGGTGGAAGAGCATGATTAGATTAGAGCATATAAGAAAATCTTATCCTAATGTAACACCTCTTGAGAATGTTTCAGTAACCATCAACAAGGGAGATGTAGTAGCAATCATAGGACCTTCCGGAACAGGCAAGTCCACACTGATGAGAATGATTAACCTGCTGGAGAGACCTACTTCAGGAAAGGTATTCATCGATGATGAAGAGATAACTGCAGAGGGTTATGATACAACAAAAATCGGCCAGAAACTGGGAATGGTATTCCAGAGTTTCAATCTGTTTGGACATATGACCGTTCTGGAGAACGTTATGGTTCCTCAGATGAAGCTTCTTGGCAAGTCACCTCAGGAAGCATATGATACAGCCATCGAGCTGCTGAAGCTTGTTGGACTGGCATGGAAGAAGATGGACTTCCCGCATCAGCTTTCAGGCGGACAGAAACAGCGTATTGCCATAGCACGTACTCTGGCAATGAAACCGGAAGTTATTCTTCTGGACGAGCCTACCAGCGCACTGGACCCTACAATGACAGACGAAGTTGAAGCGGTTATTGCGGAACTGGCAAGAGAAGGCCATACCATGATGATTGTTACCCACGACATGCGTTTCGCAGAGAAGGTGAGCAACAGAGTATTCTACATGGATGATGGCGGAATATATGAAGATGGTCCTGCTGAGCAGATTTTCCACAATCCTCAGAAGCCACTTACAAAGAAATTCATCAACAGGGTTAAGAATGTTCAGTTCGAACTGAGAAGCGATGAAATCGATCTGCCGCAGCTCTATGGAGAACTGAAGAACTACTGTGAGAAGAACCACTTCAGCTATGACAGAATCAATGTAATAATGTCAGCCATAGAAGAGCTGCTGGTACATGCGGTTATTCCGCAAATGACAGAGGCAAATGACATTCAGATCAGCATGGAGCATTCGGATAAGACAGGGGAGATTGAATACTTTATCCGTTACAGCGGAAGGGAGATCAACCCGGGAGATTATCTGGATGACATTCAGGCCGGACTGATCAAGCACTACATCGGAGATTATCATTACAGCTATAACGCAGATGATGAACTGCCGAACATAATAACAATATAAAAAAAGGACCAGGTGAAATCCTGGTCCTTATTATTTGTGAATCAATAGCTACCATTGAGTGGGAATAAGGAAATAATTTACAATATAGTAAATATATAGTATAATAGCGCA
>JAKSSH010000091.1 GCA_024403155.1 Clostridia bacterium
ATTACCCCTCCATCAGCTTTCTTACGTAATCTCTAATCTTCTTATCCTCTTCCAGTACCTCTTCAAGTGCCAGATTGAATTTCGGTTTATGCTCGTTCATGATTATTTCAAGGGTATCCTGTATATCTATGAATCGAATCTTTTTATGCAAAAACAGATCAACCAGAACTTCGTTGGCTCCGTTAAGTACAACCGGATAGCTTCCTCCCAGTTCACTTGCCTTTCTTGCCAAAGCTATTGTCTTGAACACCTTGTCATCAGCCGGATAGAATGTCATGCCATCCTTAAGGCTGAAGAAGTCAAGGCTCTTTACTGAGCAGTCTTCTTCTCCCGCCAGCTGAAGTCTTTCCGGATATGAGAATGCATATCCGATTGGGACTCTCATGTCAGGTGCTCCCATCTGACCTATTATTGATCCGTCCTGAAATTCTACTGCGGAATGAAGGACGCTCTGTGGATGAACCACGACCTGAATCCTGTCCAGCGGAACATCAAACAGCCACTTGGCTTCAATGATTTCCAGTCCCTTGTTCATCATGCTAGCAGAATCTATTGTAATCTTGTTTCCCATGGACCAGTTAGGATGCTTAAGCGCCTGTTCGAGTGTTACCTGCTCAAGCTGTTCCCTTGAATATCCTCTGAATGGTCCACCGGATGCAGTCAATATTATTCTCTTTATTGAATTGTCCCTGTTTCCCTGCAGCGCCTGGAAAATTGCACTGTGCTCACTGTCAACAGGAAGCAGCTTTACACCCTTGCGCTTTACAGCTTCCATAACCAGCTCGCCGCCAGCCACCAGGGTTTCCTTGTTGGCAAAGGCAATATCCTTGCCTGCTTCAATTGCAGCCAGCGTTGGCTCCAGGCCTCTCATTCCCATGAGAGAATTGAGAACAATATCAGCCTCAGGCATTGTTGCTAATTCCTTCAGTTCCTCAGCATTACCATTAATGCAAAAGGCCTGCGGATGGAATTCCTGAATCTGTTCCTTAAGCAGGTCTGTCTTTGTACCACATGAAAGCGCTACAACTTCATATTTATCTCTATTGTGTCTTATTACATCGAGAGCCTGTGTTCCAATTGAACCAGTGCTCCCGAGTATAGCTATTTTTTTCATATTAAAATTCAATCCAATATCCTTCAGCAAATGCGGCTCCAATTATCAGTGATGCGTAGAAATATATCACCGGACCTGTAAACAGCACACTGTCAAATCTGTCAAGTATTCCGCCATGTCCGGGAATAAGATTGCCGTAATCCTTTATTCCCATTTTACGCTTGAAAATCGAAGCTGTAAGATCGCCGAACATTGAAACTATGCTTGCAAGGAAGCCAATAATAAGGCAATGAATCAGTAACGGCTTTGCGAAAATGAGGCCGAATATTCCACTGAGAATAACGCTTCCCAGAATACCTCCAATAGCTCCTTCCCATGTTTTCTTAGGGCTGATCTTAGGACAAAGCTTGTGTTTACCCATTGTCACACCGGCAAAGTATGCACAAATATCTGTTCCGAATGCCGTAATGATAACGAGCCATACAAGGATATTCATTTCGCTCAGAGCCAGCTCACCTATGAGGTAACAGAAAAATCCAACATAGAATACTCCAGTTATGGTAACTGTAGCATCATCAATTTTTCTTTTTTCTATGCTGAACAGGTACAGAAGGCATGCCAGAATAGTAGCGAAAATCCATAGATAAGTCCATTGTTCTGCTCTGAACAAACCCATCCATGATGTTGCCAGGTCCCCGTCTTTTTCAGCCAGCTCTTTCAGCATGCCAAGCAGATAAAGAGCTACTATTGAGCATACTGCAATTGGATAGCTTGGCTTAATGTCAAGTTCCCTGAATCCTCTGAAAAATTCGTAACATGCCATGAGGCTGATTGCCAGACATCCTGCATACAGCACCCATCCGTTGAATATTACAATTATGAGAAGCGGGAGCATAATGAGTCCCGATAATACTCTTGTTTTCATGTTGTCTTACCTCTTGCTAATCCTATTTACGTCCCCCGAAACGTCTGTCTCTTGACTGATATTCAGCAATGCATCTTTCATATTCTTCAGGTGTGAAATCAGGCCACAGTGCGTCACTGAAAACAAACTCACTGTAGGCTGCCTGCCACAGCAGAAAGTTTGAAAGTCTTTCTTCTCCGCTGGTTCTGATAATAAGCTCCGGATCCGGACTGTCTGCATTCAGGCGTCCGGTCCACAGATATTCACCGATAACATCTTCGGTAATATCTGAAGGTTCAAGTTCCCCCGCCTTAACCTTTTCTGCAATAGTCTCCACAGAACGCCTTATTTCATCTCTGGAACCATAGTTCAGTGCAATATTGAACTGAAGACCTGTATTACCTTTTGTGTCTTCCAGAGTTTTTTCAAGTGCCTTCCTTGATTCCTCAGGAATGGAACTGAAATCACCCAGCACCTTAACTCTGACATTATTATCGATCAGTTCCCTAAGATCGCGGTTGACAAAGGTAACCAGCAGTTTAAATATTCCACTTACCTCTTCCATTGATCTTTTCCAGTTTTCTGTAGAAAAAGCGTACACTGTAAGGTGTTTGATGCCCAGTTTGTCAGAGTGGTCAACTATTTTCTTCATTGACTCCATTCCGGCTCTGTGGCCTGCCACCCTTGGTACGCCATGCTGTTTAGCCCAGCGACCGTTGCCATCCATAATGATGGCAACGTGCTGAGGCATTAATTCTTTAATCAGTTCCGTCATAGTTCCAATTAAACTTCCATGATTTCCTTTTCTTTAGCTGCAACTATTTCATCAACTTCCTTGATGGACTTGTCTGTAAGCTTCTGAATTTCATCAAGAGTTGATTTCACATCATCCTCTGTATATTCACCGGCCTTTTCCATCTTCTTAACCTTGTCATTGGCATCTCTTCTGAGATTTCTAACAGCAACCTTGGTATCTTCGCCCATGCCCTTTACAGTCTTTGTAAGTTCTTTTCTTCTTTCTTCAGTTACCTGAGGAATCTGCAGTCTTACAACCTTACCGTCGTTAATAGGATTGATTCCTATATTAGCCACATTGATTGCCTTTTCGATTTCAGGAATGCTCTTTGGATCGAATGGTGTGATCATCAGAGTTCTTGGTTCAGGAACACTGATGTTAGCCAGTGCCTTAAGAGGTGTAGGTGTTCCGTAGTATTCAACCATAACCTTGTCAACCAGCGCTGCATTTGCTCTTCCTGCTCTTACTGTTGCCAGTTCTTCCTTAAGCATAGCTTCGCTTTTTTTAATTTTTTCTTCTAATACTTCCATACTGAATTCGCTCATTTTATTACCTCCGTGGTTTTGGTTTTGCGATTATTTAACTATTGTTCCGATGCTCTCGCCTCTGATGGCTTTCATCATTCCATCCTCTTCAGCAAGGCCGAAAACGTGAACTGCTATATTATTTTCCCTGCAGAGTGCTGCTGCAGTTGCGTCCATTACCTTAAGATCCTTTTCCAGAACCTCTGCGTGTGTAAGTTCGCTGTACTTGACCGCATTAGGATCAATCTTAGGGTCAGCTGAATATACAGCGTCAATGTTCTTGGCCATGAGAATTACTTCTGCTTCGATTTCAGCAGCTCTCAGTGCCGCTGTTGTATCTGTTGAGAAGAACGGACTTCCGGTTCCTGCTCCGAAGATTACAACCTTACCGCTATCCAGATGTGCCACCGCATTTCTTCTGTTATAGCCTTCTGCCACCTGACGCATTTCGATTGCTGTCTGAACAACACTTGGAACTCCTGCAGCCTCAAGGCCTTCCTGAAGTGCCAGCGCATTCATTACAGTACCCATCATTCCGATATAATCAGCTGTGGATCTGTTCATTTCTCCACTGCTTCTGCCTCTCCAGAAGTTTCCTCCGCCAACAACTACAGCAATCTGTACGCCTGCATCGGCCACTTCCTTCAGCTGAAGAGCAGTCTCCTTAACCATTTCCCAGTTGATTCCGAAATGCTGATCACCAGCCATTGCTTCGCCGCTAACCTTAATCAGAACACGCTTGTATTTAGGCTTCATAAACGACTCCTTTACTTTTGGTTATATCAATGCAATATACTGCAGATATTATACCATAAGAATAAGCAACACAAAAGCCCCGTAATTGCTACGAGGCTTCTGTTTTTTACATTATATGGAACAAAAACTATTTTCCGGCCCTACAGATAGTGGCTGCCATGTATCCGGCTCCAAAACCGTTATCGATATTCACAACCGCCACACCGTTTGCGCAGCTGTTCAGCATGCTGAGAAGTGCCGACAGTCCTTCGAAATTGGAGCCGTATCCAACACTGGTTGGAACAGCAATTACAGGTGCACTTACAAGGCCTCCAACGACGCTGGCCATAGCCCCTTCCATGCCTGCAACCACAATTACAACATCGGCTTCCCTGATCCGATCAAGCTTGTCAAGAAGCCTGTGAATGC
>JAKSSH010000092.1 GCA_024403155.1 Clostridia bacterium
AGGCTATATTTGTTTAATTACAGCAGTTCTTTTCTGCTGAGATTGATTCTTCCCTGTGAGTCAATTTCAATAACCTTAACTGTTACTTCATCGCCAACGTTGAGAACATCTTCAACCTTTTCGATTCTTTCCTTGGCAATCTTGCTGATGTGAACCAGACCTTCCTTGCCAGGAAGAATTTCTACGAATGCACCGAAGTTCATGATGCGGGTAACCTTACCGGTGTAGATTTCACCAGGTTCAGGTTCCTTAACAAGCATTTCGATTTCCTTCTTTGCTGCTTCAAGACTTTCACCATCAGGTGATGCGATAAATACCATGCCTTCGTCATTGATATCAATCTTAACGCCTGTTCTATCAATGATTCCGTTAATAGTTTCTCCGCCCTTACCGATGACAACTCTGATCTGATCAGGCTGAATCTGCATAGTGATGATTCTTGGAGCATATGGTGACATTTCCTTGTTAGGTTCAGGAATGTCTTCCAGCATAGCTTCCATAATGTGCATTCTGCCGGCCTTTGCCTGAGCAAGTGCTTTTTCCAGAATCTCTCTTGAAAGACCGTGAACCTTAATGTCCATCTGGATAGCAGTTACGCCCTTGGCTGTACCTGTTACCTTGAAGTCCATGTCGCCCAGGAAGTCTTCCATGCCCTGGATATCTGACAGTATAGCCATCTTTGATGAGCCATCTTCTTCAACTCTTTCGATAAGTCCCATTGCGATAC
Organism: Clostridia bacterium; assembly: GCA_024403155.1. Lineage (GTDB taxonomy): Bacteria > Bacillota > Clostridia > Peptostreptococcales > Anaerovoracaceae > Lentihominibacter. The sequence continues at coordinate 728 of JAKSSH010000092.1, forward strand.
CTGCAACAGGTGCTTTAATTGGAACACCGGCATCCATGAGAGCCAGACATGATCCACATGTTGAACCCATTGAGGTTGATCCGTTTGATGAGAGAACTTCTGATACCACGCGGATTGCATAAGGGAATTCCTCTTCACTTGGAAGTACCGGTATCAGAGCTCTTTCTGCCAGAGCGCCGTGTCCGATTTCTCTTCTGCCTGGACTCTTCATTCTTCCTGCTTCACCTACTGAATAAGGTGGGAAGTTATAGTGATGCATATATCTCTTTTCAGTCTGCTCAGTAATTCCATCGATAGTCTGCTTTTCTGAGAGGAGTCCCAGTGTGCAAACTGACAGAACCTGAGTCTGTCCCCTCTTGAAGAGGCCGGTTCCGTGAGCTCTTGGCAGCACACCGTGGTCAATCCACAGAGGTCTGATCTCGTCAAGCTTACGGTTATCCGGACGAACGCCTTCATCCAGAATCATTCTTCTAACCTGTTCTTTTGTAATGTTGTAGAGAACGCTTCCTACATCCTTGCCGTTATCAGGATAAATCTCTTCGAAATATTCCTTGGCTTCTTTTTCAACTGCATCCATATTGTCCTGTCTTTCCAGCTTGTCAACAGTCTGGATTGCGTTTCTCATCTTATCTTCTGCAAAATCACGAACAGCTTTATCAATATCTTCAGGAACCTTGTACAGTTCGATATCCATCTTTGGTTTGCCTACTTCTGCAACAATCTGCTCGATGAATTCAACGATTTTCTTGATTTCTTCGTGAGCAAACATGATTGCATCCAGCATTACGTCTTCTGGAACTTCCTGAGCGCCGGCTTCTACCATCATGATGGCATCTTTTGTTCCGGCAACTGTCATGTGCATGCATGATTCAGCTCTCTGAGCTTCTGTTGGGTTAATTACGAACTGTCCGTCAACCATTCCAACTACTACTGAACCTGTAGGTCCTTCCCATGGAATGTCTGAGATTGACAGAGCGATTGATGAACCTATCATTGCTGCGATTTCGCTTGGTGCATCGTTGTCAACGCACATTACTGTTGCAACAACCTGTACATCATTGAAGAATCCCTTTGGGAACAGTGGTCTTAAAGGTCTGTCCATCAGTCTTGAGCAGAGAATTGCTCTTTCGCTTGGTCTTCCTTCTCTCTTGATAAATCCACCAGGAATCTTACCTGCTGCATACATCTTTTCTTCATAATCGCATGAAAGCGGGAAGAAATCGATGTCAGGTCTTGGTTCATTTGATGCACATGCAGTAACGTTAACAACTGTGTCGCCATACTTTACCCAGGCCTGTCCGTTAGCCAGTTCGCAAACCTTGCCTATCTCAACTTCCAGCAGTTTGCCGCCTATGGCTGTTCTGAATGTTTTGTAATCTTCGTACTTCATAATTTACAACTACCTCCTGTAAATTTACTTCCTACACCGCGAAGATGCGGCTAACATGACCAAAAAAAACGGTCGCATATAAACGATAAAAGGCGGGTGCATGATTGCCCCGCCATTAAATCCATAATTACTTTCTGAGTCCCAGTCTTGCGATCAGTGTTCTGTATCTTTCAAGGTCTGTTTCCTTCAGATAGTTAAGAAGGTTTCTTCTCTGACCTACCATCTTCAGAAGTCCTCTTCTTGAGTGATGGTCTTTATGGTGTTCCTTCAGGTGTTCGTTCAGATCATTGATTCTGTATGTCAGAATAGCAACCTGTACTTCTGGGGAACCGGTATCGCCTTCCTTTAACTGATACTCTTTGATAATTTCTGCTTTCTTTTCTGTAGTAATCATATTTTCCTCCTTATATTTATCCGCCTGAAGCCGGGCTGCCGTCGGAGTGTCGGCTCGCTTAGCAACAGGTACAATCATACCAGGAAATTATAGCACTCTGCATAGTGTTTTGCAAGTTATATTTCCTGTATTTCTTTGCCGCTGATATGTTCAATGGTTATTTCAAACATCTGAACAGCTTTTCCCGATACTGCAAGTTCTTCATCTACAAGTTTCATATCAGGATAATACTTTCCCGCAAACATTCTGCAAAGTTCAACGGCTTCATCCTGATCTGCAATCAATCTGCATCTGCCGAATACTACCGCACTCTGAAGAAACGGTGCCCATTCTTCAGCTTTAACTGTTTCATTTCCATAAACTGTGAAGCAGACCTTGTCGCACTTCTTAATGGAATCCACTTTATGACCGGCCTTTGCACCATGAAAATATATCTTACCTTCGTCTTCACAATAAATGTAGTTGATAGGAATTCCGTAAGGATATCCATTATCTCCATTAACTGAAAACACACCTCTTCGTTCATTCTTAAGAAGTTCTTTAGCTGCTTCAATACTTATTTTATTTTTCTTCTTTCTTATCTCTCTGAACATTTTAAAACCTCTTTTCTTTATATAATTTATGCGATTCTTCGAAATATCATCTTACAGCTATATTATAACACACTACATTGCAGAACAGATACTTAATCTTCTCCCTTCCTGAATCTGTTCATCAGTTCACTCGTAACGGAGACAGAATCATCCCGGCAAGGAATATCTTTTCTATTGACCCATTCGGCGACCGACACATAAGCATCCGCTCATTCTCATCATGCACCATAGGTCTTCCGCATTTGCCACAGACTCTGTTCTGATCATACCAATCTATGAAATGGCAAGCTGTTGTTCCTGCAAAAGCAGCCCATTTCGGCATACATAACTGAATATCTCTCTGTGTAATAAACTCAAATCCTGCATCTATGAGTTTAGCGGTCAGTTCTTCGCCGTTTTCTCTTATATAGAATAATCTGCCTGATGCCTGTCTTTCAGCCTTTCATACTTAGGCCTATTTTCTGCTTGTCATAATCAATTTTAATGATTCTGACCTTCACAGTATCTCCAACAGAAACAACTTCCATAGGATGTTTGATATACTTATCGCTCATCTCACTTATATGAACAAGTCCATCATTCTTAACGCCTATGTCAACAAATGCACCGAAATCAACAACATTTCTAACTGTACCTTCAAGTTCCATATCAATCTTAAGGTCTTCAAATGACTTCACATCATTTCTGAAAACAACTTCCGGTGCGTCCTCACGGGGATCTCTACCAGGCTTTTTCATTTCAGCAATAATATCAGTCAGTGTAGGTGCACCTATTTCCAGATCTGAAGCCAGCTTTTCAATGGCTTTCTTCATGTTTCGTTTCGGCTTTTCATCTGCCGATGCCTTTGCTATTTCATTAAGAGCCGCAAAGCCCTTAACGCGTCCCCCCTGAAGCTGTGGCTTTTCCTCTTCACCGTACATTTCCCAGATTCTTTCTTCAATATCTGCAAAACCACCGTTTTCACTGCTGAGTGCTTTCTTGTCATAGCCCAGTGTGTCGAGCATTGTTTCTGCCGCCTTGTATGATTCAGGATGAACTGCAGTGTTATCAAGAGGATTCTTTGCTCCTGCAATACGGATAAATCCTGCACACTGTCCATAGGCTTTTTCCCCAAGTTTTGGTACTTTTTTTAACTGTTTTCTGTCTGTGAATTTACCATTTTCCTCACGATATGCAACTATGTTTCTGGCAATACCCATATTGATTCCTGCCACGTGAGCAAGTAATGACGGCGATGCCGTGTTCAGTTCAACGCCCACTCTGTTAACACAGTCCTCAACAACATTATCAAGAGCACCTTCAAGAAGCTTCTGATTAAT
>JAKSSH010000093.1 GCA_024403155.1 Clostridia bacterium
GATGAAGAATACATTATTGAGGGCAATACTCTTACATACAGAACGCTGAACTGCAGAGTACAGCGTGCAAGAAGCCGTAAAGGAATGGAATGGCACCCATGCAAAGCCATTGGGGAAATAGAGTATGCTGACTTTGCAAAAGTAATTGATAATCGAATTAAGTGTGAATGTATCAGCTGTTATCCTGACATTACCGAGGATGAAAGGGATGGCTGCTGTGCATGGAAATTCACGCTTCAGGAGTAGAAAACATATAGCAAATAAGTTACAAATATATCACTTTATCGTACTAAAAAGTCCGTTGTTAATACGGGCTTTTTGTGTTATGCTTTTTTTGTAAAAATGGATTAATTTTTTGGAATTAGTAAGGAGATAAATGTTATGAGCAAAACTGGATTTTCAGCAGCAGATATTCTGCTGCCAGCAGAAGGAAATTATGAAACCTGGGCAGTTGTAGCATGTGACCAGTTCACATCACAGCCAGATTACTGGGAAAGAGTTGAGAAGACTGTTGGAGATAAGCCTTCAACATTCAGAATCATCCTTCCTGAAGCACAGCTTTCAGACGGACACACTGAAGAACATATCAGCAAGATTAATAAAACAATGAAGGATTACCTTGCAAACGGCGTATTCAAGGAATATCCAGATGCAATGATCTATCTTGAAAGAGTTCAGTCAGACGGCAAGGTAAGAAAAGGTCTCATCGGTAAAATTGACCTTGAAGAATATGATTATTCGGTAGGTTCAACTTCTTTGGTAAGAGCTACAGAAGGAACCGTACTTGACAGAATTCCTCCTCGTCAGGCTGTAAGAAGAGATGCGGCAGTAGAGCTTCCTCATGTAATGCTTCTAATTGATGACGTCAACGATACTGTTATCGGACCTCTCAAAGGATGCAGCGATGTTATTTATGATTTTGATCTCATGGAAGGTGGCGGACATGCAAAGGCATGGCTGGTTCCGGAAGATCTTAAGAAGAGCGCTTCAGCAGCACTTGAAAAGCTTGCTGATGAGCAGCCTCTGCTTTTTGCTGTTGGCGACGGTAACCACTCACTGGCTTCAGCCAAGGCTCTTTACGAAGAAGAAAAGGCTAAGTTCGGTCCTGGAAGCGAAAACACTCTTCCTTCAAGATACGCACTGGTTGAAATCGTAAATCTATATGATACAGCACTTGAATTTGAACCAATTCACAGAGTACTGTTTGATGTTGATGCTCCTGCACTGATGGAAGCATTAAAAGCAGAATATCCTGGTACTTACGAAGGTAAGGGCGAAGGACACGTTATTCAGTACGCGTATGATGGAGCAGAAGGCTTCATAACAATTCCTGATCCTAAGGCACAGCTCGAAGTTGGAACACTTCAGAGCTTCCTGGATAAATACATTAAGGCTAACGGTATAGGTATTGACTATGTTCATGGTGACGAGATTACCATTGAACTTGGCAAGAAACCTGGATGCATGGCATTCCTTCTTCCTGCAATGGATAAGGGAGACCTGTTCAAGTCAGTAATAAATGACGGAGCACTTCCAAGAAAGACATTCTCAATGGGACATGCGGAAGACAAAAGATACTATATTGAAGCCAGCAAAATCAAATAGTTCATCAATTGTAAGATTATATAAAATAACAGGAGGATTATATGGCTCTTAAAACACCACTGTACGAAAAGCATCTTGAATACGGCGGAAAAATGGTACCATTCGGAGGCTACATTCTGCCGGTACAGTATAAGGATTCAGGCGTTATCAAGGAACACATGGCAGTAAGAACTGCTGCCGGCATGTTTGATGTTTCCCACATGGGAGAAATCATATGTGAAGGTCCCGATGCACTTGCTAACCTTCAGATGATGCTGACAAATGATTTCACAAACATGGAAGACGAACAGGCCAGATACTCTCCAATGTGTAACGAAAACGGCGGAACAGTAGATGACCTTATCGTTTACAAGATGAGTGACAGCAAGTATTTTCTGGTTGTAAACGCAGCAAACAAGGACAAGGACTACAAGTGGATGTGCGACCATCAGTTTGGTGATGTCACTTTCACTGATGTATCCAGCCAGTATGCACAGATTGCTGTTCAGGGTCCTAAGGCTAAGGATATTATCAGCAAGATCTGCAAGCCTGGAAGCATTCCTGAAAAGTACTACTATTCAAAGATGGGTGCAGAAGTTGCAGGAATCCCTTGCATATGTTCAACAACCGGCTATACAGGTGAAGATGGCGTTGAGCTGTATTTTCCTGCAGCAAAGGCTCCTGAAATGTGGGATGCAATCTATGAGGCCGGTAAGGACGAGGGACTTATTCCATGTGGACTGGGCGCACGTGATACACTGAGAATGGAAGCCGGCATGCCGCTTTACGGTCATGAAATGAATGACGAAATATCTCCAAGAGAAGCAGGTCTCATGTTTGCCATAAAACTTAAGAAGGAAGAAGATTTCATTGGCAAAAAGCAGATGGTCGAAGCAGGAAAACCGGCAGTGGTAAGAGTTGGTCTGAAGATTACAGGCAGGGGAATTGCCCGTGAACATCAGGACATCTATGTTGGTGATGAAAAGATTGGTTACACAACTTCCGGAACCAAGTGTCCGTACTTCGATTATCCAATAGCAATGGCCAGAATTCCTAGAGAATACAAGGAACTGGGCACAAAGGTTGAAATCGATGTAAGAGGAAGAAGAGTAGAAGCAGAAGTAATCGAACTGCCATTCTATAAGCGCTAGAATGAGTTGTCTGGCATTATTTACAGCTCGTTTTACAGATATATTTTGAATAATAAGGAGAAAATCAAATGGAACTTAAGAAAGACGCACTTTATGCTAAGTCACATGAATGGGTAGTTATCGATGGAGATAACGCAACAATCGGTATTTCAGATTTCGCACAGTCAGAACTGGGAGATCTGGTATTTGTAAATCTTCCTGAACCCGGCGATGAAGTAACTGCCGGAGAAAGCTTTGCTGACGTTGAATCAGTTAAGGCTGTTTCAGATATTTATTCACCTGTATCAGGCACAGTAGCTGAAATTAACGAAGAACTGCTGGATGCTCCTGAAATGATTAATGAAAATGCTAATGATGCGTGGTTCATTAAAGTTGAAGGAGTTTCAGACAAGGTTGATGAACTGCTTTCACCGGAAGAATACGAAGCATTCTGTGCAGAAGAAGCATAATTATCTGTTTATAAGAAAGGTGGCATTTTATGGGCACTTTTGTTCCTAATACAAAAGAGCAGCAACTGGAAATGCTGAAAGAGATTGGCTACAGCAGCCTTGACGATCTTTTTGCACATATTCCTGACGCTGTAAAGTTTCAGGGAGAATTAAATCTTCCTGCTGGATTGTCCGAAATGGAAGTAAGCAAGGCAATGAAGAAAATTGCTGGAAAGAATGTAATATTCGATTCAGTATTTCGTGGTGCAGGTGCTTACAAGCATTACATTCCGGCAATCGTAAATCATGTTATTTCTAACGAAACTCTGCAGACTGCATATACACCTTATCAGGCTGAAATCAGCCAGGGCGTACTTCAGTCAATCTTCGAATATCAGACAATGATATGCGACCTGACGGGAATGGATGTATCAAATGCATCAGTATATGATGGCGGAACTGCTGCCGGAGAAGCTGTTGCAGCATGCAGAGGTCGCAAAAGCAATAAAGCTCTGGTTTCAGCAACCATTCAGCCTTCAGTAATGAAGGTTATCGAAACTTACTGTTTCGGTAATGAAATGGAGCTGCAGGTAATCCCTGAAAAGGACGGAGTAACTGATGTTGAAGCTCTTAAGAGTATGATGACTGATGATACTGCCTGCGTTCTTATTCAGCATCCAAATTATTATGGTAATCTGGAACCTGCTGCAGAAATCGGAGAAATCGCACATTCGATCAAGAACTGCAGATATGTAATGTCAGTAAATCCTATTTCACTGGCAATACTGAAGACTCCTAGAGAATACGGTGCTGACTTTGCAATTGGCGAAGGTCAGCCTATGGGTATGCCAATTGCTTTTGGAGGACCATACCTTGGATTCATGGCAAGTCTTGATTCAATGAAGAGAAATCTTCCGGGAAGAATTGTTGGACAGACTGTTGACCATAACGGCAAGACAGGATACGTTCTTCCTCTTCAGGCAAGAGAGCAGCACATCAGAAGAGAAAAAGCTTCAAGTAACATATGTTCAAACCAGGCACTTTGTGCACTGACAGTTGGTGTTTATCTGGCAGCTATGGGAAATGAAGGTTTAACTAATGTTGCATCACAGTGCTATTCAAAGGCTCATTATATGGCTCAGAAATTCGCTGCCATAGGATTTAAGGTGCCTGAAGTGGAATTTTTCCATGAATTTGTTACAGAGTCTGGCAAGTCATCTGAGGCCATTCTGAAAGCTCTTGAAGCACCGGGCATCCT
>JAKSSH010000094.1 GCA_024403155.1 Clostridia bacterium
TGCGAAACCTTCTGTCAATATTTAAAGGCGGCCTTCAGAAGGTGCGTCGCAACATTATTGCCTGGGCAATAATCCTGGGTCTGGTTTGCGTGCCATCTCTGTATTCCTGGTTCAATCTGGCGGCTTCATGGGATCCATACGGCAGAACCGACCAGATAAAAATCGCCCTGGCCAGTGACGATGAAGGCTACGATGGAGACGCCTTCCCTGTCAGTGTAAATCTGGGTGACAATCTGGTTGCAGACATTGCAGTTAACAAACAGTACGATTGGGTAATTACCGACTCGGAGGATGCAATTGAAGGAACCCGTGCAGGCAAATATTACGCTGCAGTTGTTGTTCCTGAAAGTTTCTCCAGCGACATCATGAGCATCTTCTCAACAGACGTTCACCACTCGGAACTGATCTACTATTCAAATGAAAAAGAGAACGCCATTGCGCCGAAAATCATCGGCAAGGAAGTTGGTGAGATTCAGCAGAGTGTTGACAACACAGTAACTGAATCAATCCTGCAGCTGGCTCTCAATACAGCCAAGGATCTCACCAGTACCGACAATGAAAAATCCGCCTCAAATCTCATGGGAAATCTTAACGTTACCGTGGGACATGTCAAGGATATTATAGGGGCAGCTCAGGGCACCGTAGGTTCGCTTAAGGAATCCGCAGCTTCAATGGAAGCGCTCCTTAAGACCATGGAAAAATTCTCCGAAAGTCTCAACGAAATCACCGGTGGGGGCAAGGCATTATCTGAAGATCTGGGAAAGAGGATCAATGAGCTTGTAACTAATGCAGACAGCAATATCGCTGCACTTAATTCAATGATATCTGATCTGGAGACGCTTCCGTCCGATTCTGTTATAGATGATATTATTGCAAAGCTGAAAACCATAAAAGCCGACCTTGAAAACATCAAGGAGAATCTGAAGTCCATAAAATCCACATCAGATTCCGCTCTGAATAATGCTGACAAGGTGGCCGCAAATCTATCGAAAACTTCAGCCAGTGCACGTAGCATTCTGAAGTCACTTCAGAAGACTCTGGCGGATACTCAGCCGCTTCTTAACGACGCATACAACAAGATAGATGCCATGCAAAAGCAGGTTCAGGAAGCCACAGAAAAGGGCGATATCACACTGCTGAAAAAAATCTTCCAGCAGGATACATCTCAGCTGTCTTCCTTCCTGGTTTCACCGGTGGAAGTGAACAGAATTCCTGTTTACCACATGCAGAATAACGGCGCAGCTGTACTGCCATTCTACACTTCACTTTCACTGTGGATCGGTGCACTGATTCTGGTGGCACTTATGAAGACAAGTCTTGAGGAAGGCCGTCGTCGTGAACTGGATGAACTGGCAGCCGCTGAAGGTCGCAGCAAGCTGCTTCCACATCATGAATATCTGGGGCGCTACATCATCTTCGCATGCATGGGTCTGGTACAGACATTAATCGTATGCTTCGGAGATCTGTTCTACCTGGGACTGAGATGTGAGCATCCTGCGAAGTTTGTATTTGCATCTCTCTTCACCAGCCTGGTATTCGTACTGTTCGTATACACTCTGACAGTGTCCTTCGGCAACATAGGCAAGGCTATAGCGGTTGTGCTTCTGGTTATGCAGGTGGCAGGCTCCGGAGGAATACTTGCCGTAGAAATGACCCCGGCTCTCTTCCAGAAAATCTATCCGTTGCTGCCGTTCAGATACAGCATGACAGCCATGAGAGAAGCCATTGGCGGAACATACGGAAACACCTACTGGATCAGTCTGGCAATATTGTGCGCATACATCGCCTTCGCACTTCTGCTTGGTCTGGTTTTGCGAAAGCCTCTCATCCGACTTAACGAAGCCTTCCACAGAAAGCTTGAAGACACAAAACTCATGTAAATTCGCAGACTATGCTTAAGCCTTGTTTGCTTTTGCATTGTAACGTACAATAATTTTATGACAGAAACAAAAGACACATCATTCACAAAACGATTCGCTGTGCTCTGGCCGATTCTCGCGGGAGTCTGCTGGGGCTCCTGCGGAATCTTCATACGCGGCCTTGACCGCTTCGGTCTCGACAACCTGACCATAGTTTTCATCAGGTCTCTGGTGGGCTGCATTCTTTCATTGCTGTTTCTGCTTATCTTTAATCCCAAATCCATCAGGATTAATCCAAAGGATATTCCTCTGTTTCTGTTTGTTACTTTGATCGGTGCATTCGGATTCATGATAGTTTACAACTTTGCCGTTGTTGAACTATCCCTTTCTCTGACCACTGTTCTGCTGTCAACGGCTCCAGTATTCGTGCTGCTGGTCAGCGCTGTTATTTTCCACGAAAGGATCACTCTTAAAAAAGTAATCTGCATGATTATGGCTTTTGTGGGCTGTGCAATGCTCAGCGGAATCATGGATCCCGGCGCCGGCATTCAATACAGCAAATTCGGTCTGATGATGGGCGTGCTTACCGCACTGTGTAACGGCATATACATACTCACTTCCAAGAAGGTAATGTCCAAGGGCTACAGTCCTTTTACCGTGTGCTTCTGGGCGTTCCTTTTCACCGCTATTGCCCTGATACCCTTCGCGAACTGGCATGATCTGGCAGGTTTCCTTGTTGCCGGCCCCGTTAGATTTCCTGTACATGGCCCTGTTGGTGCGATTGTTTACTTGCTGGCAATGTCTATTGGCACATCCCTGCTGCCGTCAGTTGCCTACATGTACGGCATGAAATACGTGGACGCCGGCAAGGTGGCAATACTTGAAGCTGGTGCAGAACCCGCTGCCGCTCTTCTGGCGGGGCTGATTCTCTACAGCGAGCTGCCTTCAATGCTTGGCTTCGCCGGCATGATTATCTCCGTTGCAGCCGTTATGCTGCTGGCAAAGGAGTAGGTACGCAAGCATACAAATAACACATATTAAAAGGAGGCTTTCGCCTCCTTTGTTTTTTATTTGTTTCTGAACGGACAATGTGTATGTGTGCAAATGTGACACTCACGGTTGCAGTTCGGTCTGCCGTCTTCGCCAAGTTCAGTTACTCCGCATGAGCGGACCATCTTACGATCCTTCAGGGCCGCTTCATCCATGATGCGTTCTCCTTCTTCCCTGGCGTGGGCAGCTTTTTCTGCTTCCTTTTCATCCATGATTCTGTCGTATTCTTCCTGGGTGATCATGCCGTAGTCAAGCTTGTACTCAGTCATGTCATAACCCTGCTCTTCACATTCCAGGATATGCTTTATCATCTGCTCTCTTTCAGCATCCTTTTCGGCCATTTCTGCCACTGCATCCTGTAGTGCTGCAGGACCCTCTGCTGCAACAGCCTGTGCCGCTGTGCTCTTGATTCCCAGTTCGTTCTCTTCCAGTTTTACAAACTTGAATCCCAGGGATTTTTCAAGAAGTTTTATTGCTCCTTCTCTATGCTTTACTGAAAGCACTCCCAGTGAGGCCATGATGTAATCGTTATCCACAGCAATCTTCGCATGTGATGTCGGGAACAGCTTGGTTCCTGTCTGGTCATACTCGCAGATCCTGCTCATGATTTCTTCTCTGTGGGGAAGTCTTGTAAGTGCACCGCCTGTTCCGACGATGTACTTGACAGGTGTCAGATCCTTACCCTCAGCAACAGTACTTCTGCCACTTGGTCCGTATATGTATCTGATCTGGCCTGCATGACGATCCACTGCCTTCATGACAGCTTCTTCGGTAAGCATTTCAACCAGCTTGAATTCGTCTTCTGTTTTTGGAATTGCAACGTAGCTTTCCAGTGTAGCGTCAGGATCGAAACCGGCTGCTTCTGCTTTTGCGCGGAACTCTTCTTCCCCGATGGATTCGATAACCTTCATGCGGTTAACGTAAACTCCCAGGTCCCCCTCAACGGTTCTCTTGGCGAAAGGTTCCGGTGCGGTCATGATGCGGGCCACATTATCGGATTCTCTGCATACCGAATGTACGTCTGTTGTTGCTCCGCCCACATCTATTACCATTACTTCACCCAGACAGTCGTTCAGCAGTTTTGTGCACTGCATTACCGCCCCCGGTGTAGGAACGATAGGTCCGTTAACCATGTCGCGAACGTGCTCCATTCCCGGTGCATTTGTAATATGATCTTCGAAGGCATCCTGAATAACCTTTCTGCAAGGTTCAACGTTCATGTCATCGATTCGCGGATAAACGTTTTCTACGTTGTAAAGTTTCACATGAGGCAGTCCGTCACGGTCTGCTTCCTCATCTGAAAATATGATTTCCAT
>JAKSSH010000095.1 GCA_024403155.1 Clostridia bacterium
AAAAGAAGTCTAAACCTTGACATTTCAATGGTTTAGTGATATTTTAGCACGGTACATTCTAAAACGGATGCAGTTTTGCGGCTGCATTAGAAGGAGAAAGTATCACTATGGAGATAGAACTTAAATACAATATCCCCAGCAGCGAAGTGGCTGATAAAATATGGGATAATGAACTGTTTAAGGATTCCGAGGAGGCGGGCAGCAGAGAGGAACTTTACTTTGACGCCAAGTACTTCGACACTGAGCACTGCGACCTTGCTAAAAATGACATAGCATACAGGGTAAGAAAAGAAGGCAAAAGATATGTGGCTTCACTTAAGTGGAAGGGTCATAGCGAGGACGGCCTTCATGTGAGAGAAGAAATCAATGTTCCTGTGGATGATGACGAAGTCAATCCTTCGGTATTCAGGGAAAGCAACGTTGGAAAACAGATTATGGAACTGATTGAAGGCAAAACTCTCAGATGTTTCATGGAGACTACCTTTGACAGAAGAAGGTTCAGAATTGATACCGGCTACGGAATATATGAATTCTCAATTGACTCCGGACAGATTGTTACCCAGTATGGAACAAGTCCCATAGGAGAGGTTGAAATTGAACTTTTCTCAGGAGAGCAGGATGAACTGCTGACAATAGGAGATCATCTGCAGCAGAAATATGAACTTGTTCCGGAAAATGAAAGCAAATACGCCAGAGGAATAAGACTGATAAAAGAGAACAGATAAAACGGGACTGCGATACCCCGCAGGACCCGTTTTTTTATGGCTTAAACCCTTGAAAATAAAGGGGAAAAGCGGTATAATTATTTGCACTATGTGTATAAAACCGAGGAGGAAACATATTAATGAAACCAACACTTATTTCAAAAGAAAACAAAGAAACAAAATTCAAGATGGAATTTACTGCGGAAGAGTTTGAAAACGCAATAGTAAAGGTCTATCAGAAGGAAAAGGACAAGTTCGAGCTGGACGGCTTCAGAAAGGGTAAAGCACCTAGAAGTCTCATCGAAAAGAAGTACGGCGAAGGCATCTTCTTCGAAGACGCTATCAACAATCTTTTCTCACTTAATTACCCACTGGCTCTGGATGAACTGGATGTTGATGCTATCAGCTATCCAAAGACAGAGTTCAGCCAGGTAAAGAAGGGTGAAGGCTTTGACATTACTGTAACAGTTGAAACTTATCCTGAGTTTGAAGTTAAGGATTACAAGGGCGTAGAAATCGAAAAGGTTTCAGCTGAAGTAACTGACGAAGACGTTGAAAAGGAAATGGAATCAATGGCCATGAGAAACTCAAGAATGGTTGAGGTTGACAGACCTGCAAAGGATGGAGACATGGTTATGATTGACTATGCAGGATTCGTAGGCGACGAACAGTTTGAAGGCGGCACTGCAGAAAGACAGCCACTGAAGCTGGGCTCAGGCACATTTATTCCTGGATTTGAAGAACAGCTGGTAGGCGCTTCAAAGGGTGACGACGTTGAAGTTAAAGTTACATTCCCTGAAGAATACCATTCAGAAGATCTGGCTGGTAAGGATGCAATCTTCAAGTGCCACGTTCACGAAATCAAGGAACAGGAACTCCCTGAAATCGACGACGATTTCGCTAAGGACGTAAGTGAGTTCGATACTCTTGATGAACTGAAGGCATCAAAGAAGGAAGAACTGGCAAAGGCTGCAGAAGTAAGAGCTGAAAACCAGATGAAGAACAGCGTTATCGAAAAGGTATTCGAAGCTAACGATATCGATGTTCCGGATGCTATGGTTGAACAGGAAATCGACAGCATGATCAATGAATTCGACCAGCAGCTTAGAGCACAGGGTATGGATCTGCAGACTTATATGCAGTATCTGGGACAGGAAGCTGACAAGTTCAGAGAACAGCTGAGAGAAGAGGCATTCAAGAAGACAAAGACAAGAATGATTGTTTCCAAGATTGCTGATCAGGAAGATTTCGAAGTTTCAGAAGAAGAAATCAAGGAACAGCTGGAAATGATGGCACAGCAGTATGGTCTGGAAGTTGAAAAGCTTACAGAAATGATCGGACCTGAAAACATCGGAATGATTTCAGGCGACATCAAGCTGAAGAAGGCAGTAGACTTCATGTATGACAACGCTGTAATCAAATAGTCTTTGTTGAAATAAGTAATATATCGGAGGTCCTGAAATGGCAATGATTCCATATGTAATTGAACAGACTGGTGGAGTTGAAAGACAATACGACATTTACTCCAGACTGCTGAAAGACAGAATAATATTCATAGGCGAGGAAATTGATGATCACCTTGCAAGCATTGTTGTGGCACAGCTTCTGTTCCTTGAAGCAGAGGACCCTGATAAGGACATTAACATTTACATTAATAGCCCCGGCGGTTCAGTAACCGCCGGCATGGCTATTTATGACACAATGAAGTATATCAAGCCTGAGATTTCAACAATATGTGTTGGAATGGCTGCAAGCATGGGAGCATTTCTCCTGTCTGCAGGAACAAAGGGTAAGAGATACAGTCTTCCTAATGCCGAGATTATGATTCACCAGCCGCTTGGCGGAGTGAACGGTCAGGCAGAAGATATAAAAATACATGCAGAGTGGATTCTACGTACCAGAGAGAAGCTGAACAAAATCCTCAGTGAGAACACGGGAAAACCTCTTGAACAGGTTGCAGCTGATACTGACAGAGACAATTTCATGTCTGCAGAAGAAGCAGCAGATTATGGAATAATAGACAAGGTAATAAGGGATAGATAGATTAATGACAAAATACGATAACAACAACGAAATCAGATGTTCATTCTGCGGTAAGCCACAGAGTCAGGTTAAGCGCCTGATTGGCGGTAACGGTGTGTATATCTGTGATGAATGCGTGGGCCTGTGCCAGGACGTTCTCGATGAAGAGGCCAAGAAGGCTGTAGCTGAGGCTGCTGCCGGAGGTGTAGTCATGGGAGAACCTGTAAGCCTTCCTACTCCTAAGGAAATCGACGGAGTACTGTCCGAATACGTTATAGGACAGAAGGCAGCCAAGAAGGCTCTGGCAGTTGCAGTGTACAACCACTACAAGAGAATCCAGTGCCTTTCACCTGACGATGATGTTGAAATTCAGAAGAGCAATATCGTTATGGTGGGGCCAACCGGATGCGGCAAGACTTTGCTTGCTCAGACCCTTGCAAGAATTCTGGATGTGCCTTTTGCAATAGCAGATGCAACTACGGTCACTGAAGCAGGATACGTGGGCGAGGATGTAGAGAACATTCTGCTTAGACTGATACAGGCAGCAGATTACGATATCGAAAAAGCTCAGCATGGAATAATCTATGTTGATGAAATTGATAAGATAGCACGGAAATCCGAGAATCCTTCAATCACCCGTGATGTTAGCGGTGAGGGAGTACAGCAGGCTCTGCTGAAAATTCTTGAGGGAACCGTTGCCGATGTTCCGCCACAGGGCGGTCGTAAACACCCGCACCAGGAATTCATTCAGTTTGATACCACCAATGTTCTGTTCATCTGCGGCGGTGCGTTTGATGGCCTGGAGAAAGTGGTTCAGAAGAGAATCGGTGAAAAAGTTATCGGATTCAATTCCAATGTAAGCGGAAACAAGATTGAGAAGGAAGAAATCCTGAGACACGCTCAGCCAGAGGATCTCATGAAGTACGGACTGATTCCGGAAATCGTGGGAAGACTGCCGGTGCTGGTGACGCTGGATGAACTGTCCAAGGAAGCTCTTGTGGACATACTGACAAAGCCAAAGAATGCGCTTATCAAGCAGTACGCTAAACTTCTTGAAATGGACGGCGTTGAGCTTGAGGTAAAGGATGAGGCGCTTGATGCAATTGCAGAAATGGCGCTGGAGAGAAAAACCGGAGCCAGGGGGCTCAGGGGCATACTGGAAAAAATCATGAACAACATCATGTTCGAACTTCCTTCAAGAAAGGATGTTGCCAGATGCATTATTTCAGAAGAAACGGTTAAGGAAGAAAAGGACCCTGAACTGGTTCTTGAAAAATAAGTTTTATTATTAGGGAAATAAAAGGGAGTAAGATAATGGACGAAATTAAAAAGGATAGTAACATAATTAATGCAGAATTTGTAGAACTTCCGATGATTCCCCTTAGGGGACTGTCGGTATTTCCTAACATGGTTCTGCATTTTGACATAGGTAGGGAAAAATCCATCAATGCTCTGGAAAAGGCAATGGGGAACAAGCAATCCATCTTCCTGTCAT
>JAKSSH010000096.1 GCA_024403155.1 Clostridia bacterium
CAAGCGTTCCGTCCATCACAGATGTAGGTGTATTATACGTAAAGGTAAAGGCAGAGAATCCTGAAGCAACCAACAAGATTGCATACGGAAACTTCTTTATCCAGGTGCAGCCTGCACAGGTAATTGTAAAGACCAAGCAGAGATATGAAAAGAATGCAGGGGAACCGGATCCGGTATTTGAGGCTACAGTTTCAGGTCTTGTTAATGGCGAACCTGAAAGTCTGATCAAGTATGATATCAAAAAGGTTCCTTACAATGGCAATTATATCATCACTCCTTATGGAGATGCTGAGCAGGGAAACTATTACGTTAAGTACGAAACACATCCGCTTATAATCAAGGGTAAGGCACCACTTGAGATTTCAGTTAAAGGCTTTGACGGGGAATACGATGGCAAGGCTCATGGTGAGGCTGCCAAGGTAACCAAGCAGGGCGGAGCTGCTCCGGAGGGAACTAAGGTTGAGTACAGCCTGGATAACGGCACAACATGGTCAGAAACAGTGCCGACAGTAACCAATGTTGCAGATTCAACATCGGTTCTGGTTAGAGCTACCTGCGAAGATTTTGATACAGTATATGAAAACTACAGTCTGACAGTTTCACCAAAGGCAGTAACTGTTAAGGCAGATAAGATTGATGATGTTGTATATGGCGAAGCAATGCCGACAGACTTTACGGCAACCGTAAAGGGAACTATCGGAGAGGATACTGTTTCCTACAGCATCAGCAAGAGCCCTGCAGGAAATACTGTTGGTGAATACACGGTTACTCCATCGGGAGAAGCAAACCAGGGGAACTATACAGTTTCATATGAGGGAACTACATTTAATGTAACCGAGTCAGATGGTCTGACATTAACTGCAACAGGATACAGAGGCATTTATGATGGCGCTATCCATGCAGGAGTAGTAGATGCAAGCGTAACTGAAGGAACAACCATCAGCTACAGCATTGACAACGGCAATACATGGGATGTTGTTCCGCCAACAATCACAAATGTCGGCAGAATCAAGGTTGATGTAAAGGCTGAAAATCCTAATTACCAGACGGTACAGGCCAAGTACTTCCTGAGAGTTGCGCCGAAGGCAGTAACTGTAACTGCTGACAGCTTCGCTATAAAATATGGCGAAGAGGTTCCGGAACTTACGGCTGCTGTTGATGGAACTATCGGCAAGGACAAAATCGACTATACTCTTACAAGGGAAGAAGGAACAGATATTGACGAATACGCTATCACATTTGCTGATCCTCAGACCAAGCAGGGCAACTACAGGGTAAGCTTTGTTCCGGGAACTCTCACAATCGGTCCGGTGGACAAGATTGTTCTGGCAGGAACAGATGAAAATGTAACATATGATGGCGACAAGCATAGCGGTGGAATCTCCTCATCTGTTGAAGATGTAGCATATGAATACAGTGAAGACGGTGAGAACTGGACAAATAAAAAGCCTGAATATAAGGATGCCGGAGAATACAAGTATCAGGTAAGAGCATCCAAGGAAGGATACACAACTTCAGATGCTATTGATGTATCAGTAAAGATCAGCCCTAAGGCAATCAGAATCGTATCAGGTTCAGCTACAAAGACTTATGACGGATCAGCACTGAGAAACAGCGAAGTTAATGTTTACGGTCTGATTGAAGGCGAATACTTCACAGTAGCAGCTATCGGTGAACAGACAGAAGTAGGTTCAAGCGATAACAACGTTGAATATGAATTCGGCGAAGTTCAGAATCTTGAAGCAACTGCTGCAAAGGCAGAAAACTACGAAGTTGAAGAAGTAATTCTGGGAACTCTGACAGTAAATCCTGCACCGGCAGATGAGCCTGTTCCGGTTGTTGATAATAATGACGGCATCGGCGGCGGAAATGTTTTGGTAGCAACGGGAGATGCAAATGGCGGAGTTCAGATGACTGAAATCGCAGCAGGAAGCACTCCGCTGGCAGGCGGACTGCTGGATTCACACTGCTGCATTCTGCACCTGCTGATCATACTGGCAGCTCTGATTATGCTCTTCTGGTACACAACAGACATGAAGAGACGTCAGAAAAGAATCTTCGAACTGGAAGAAGAAATTAACGGCAAAGAATAATACATAATTCTAAGATAAGACACCTAAAAAACGGACTTGAGCGTTAGCTCAAGTCCGTTTAATTACCTCTTTAAAATTTTATCTCCATATCTATGTGAGGAATACCGTCCTCCAGATAGCCTTCAGAGATGATATTGCACCCCAGAGATTTATAGAAGTCTATCAGGTACTGCTGGGCTGAAAGTTTAACATGCTTTTCTCCAAGTACGTTTTTAATGTAGTTCAGAGTTTCAACCAGAAGCTCTCTGGCCAGACCATCCTTACGCAGGTCCTCACGAACCAGAACCCTGCCGATTGCTACTGTATCAAACACAGCTCCTGCCGGCAGAATGCGCAGGTATGCCACGATTGGTGCAGCGGCGGAGCCGTCAGCTGCAGGCGGGTCTGATTTTGCATATGAGATGACGTGAATACAATCCTGATCCAGATTATCAAGATCCGGATAAAGGCACGTCTGCTCCAGCACAAACACCTCCTGGCGCAGTCTCATTATTTCATACAGCTCGTGGTTTGTGAGCTCATTGAATTTCTTGAATTTAATCATATCTGGGATCTCCGCTAACTATTTCATCATTGAAAGCAGCGTGTTCAGAAGCTGCCCGCCGTTCACACCGGCATCCTGATGCTGTGGATGATTCTGAGCACTGCTCATGCCGCCCAGCATTCCCATAAGATCTCCAAGATCGAATCCGTCGCTGAGATCAACGCCTGACTGCTGCTGGCTGTTTGCTGAATTCGCAGTAGCTGATAGTCCGCTTAGAAGGAATGGAGCAATCTGTCCCAGAACGCTCATGATGTTCTGCGGATCTACGCCTGTCTGGCCTGACACTTCTTCAAGAACTGAGCCCTGGTTTCCACCAAGTATGTGTCCCAGAATTGCCATACCGTCATCAAGGTCGGCTTCCTGCAGCTGCTGTGCTACAGGCTGGTTGTTCTGATGCTGTCCAAGAGCTTCCAGAAGTGATGATGCACCGCTCTGTGATGAAGCATTGTTTGTGAGACCCTTCAGCAGAAGCGGCAGAGCGATTGCGATGATTGCAGCAATTTGTTTTTCAGAAAGACCTGTCTTTTCTGAAAGTGCATGAAGTGCTGCGCTGCTTGTTAAAGCAGAATTTAACATGTTCAGTAAGTTCATTCGATTACCTCCTTGTAGGTGGGTCTGTGCCCGCTAGATGTTTATTTCTCCCTCAGCCAGAATTACTGCTGAGCCTCCAACCTGAATGTTTGCACCGTCAGTGTGGGAACGAATGGCAGATGGTCTGCCCATTGCTTCTCCCTGAATGAATACGCAGTCTGCAGCCATGCCGCAGATTCCCGTGGTCATGTCACAGCTGTGAGCCGGAACAACCACTTCGTTTCTCATAAGGTAGTATGTAAGAGCGCCGTTTGAGGTGCCTGTAGCTGCTTCTTCGTCAATATCATAAAGAGGTGCAAAGTTTCTGCAGTAAGCAGTTACAGCAGGGTCGGAATCTGTGCTTCCGGAAACGCTCTTTCCGTTTTCAACGATTGGTCTCTTCTGTCCGCCATCCAGAGTGAATGCATGAACACCAACCACTTCGTATTTCCTTGAAAGCTCTGTAAGTGCTGCAAAATCAGGGCTGATTTTTTCAAGCTGTCCTCTGTCAGCAACAGGCATCATTATGTCAGGAAGTCCTGTTGAAATCATTTCCGGCTTCAGTCCGCTTCCGTCACCGCCGGCAGCTGAGCACTGGCGCTCAAGTTCAGGTATGTTTTCCTCATAGGACAGCCCCATTATTTCATAGAGCTCTCTCATTGCAGCTTCTTTCTTGATGTCCCCAATGTATTCCGGCACTGCCATGTCCATGAGAATTGAATCTTCACCAATCACTATGTTCAGGTCTCCTGCCAGAGTCTTGTTAAGAACAGTTGAGCCTGCCTTTGCGAGGCCTGCTTCACGAAGGCAGTGGAAGCTTGCGATCGTAGCGTGGCCACAGAGATCAACTTCGTCAGCAGGGGTGAAATAACGCACCTGAAATACGCCGTCCCCCAGCACCTTGATGA
>JAKSSH010000097.1 GCA_024403155.1 Clostridia bacterium
GACAAAGTATTTTAATGTTGACATTCTTGATGCCAATGGTGATATTTCACTTCCAATTGAAAATGGAAATAGACTTGAGGAGAACTTCATAGGTAAGAATCTCATAAACTATGATTCACTTCTTGTTCTCAGTCATTTTAAAGGTCATCCATGTGGTGGCTTTGGTGGTGCTTTAAAGCAACTCTCAATCGGTTGTGCATCAACTAAAGGTAAGTGCCTTATTCATTCAGACGGTAAAGTTTCTACACAGGATATCATTTGGGAAAATATGTGCCCTAATTCAATTTTCTGCGAATGTATGGCAGATGCTGCAAAGTCAGTTGTTGATCTCTTTAATGGCAATGCAGTATATATCTCATCAGTTGTCAACTTATCAGTTGACTGTGACTGCTGCGAAGTCGCTGAGGACCCTTGTATGAAGGACATCGGCATTCTCGCTTCGACTGATCCAGTCGCACTCGATAAAGCCTGCCTCGACCTTATCTGGTCCTCAGACGATAAAGGCAAAGATCATTTAATTGAACGTATAGATTCGAGATCCGGTCGCCACATCATTGAATCGGCAGAACGCATCGGCACCGGTTCATCAAAATACGAATTAATTGAAATCTAAACTTTTTAATATGGAAAAATCAGAGAACGCTCTGCTGACTGTAATGGTTAGCAGAGCGTTTTTGGTCTTTAAAGGCAACTATATTTCGTAGGGTCTGCATCGGGGATTTCTAATAGATCTGTAAGTTTTTTGCTATAAAAGAAATGATTAACCATCTCATGATATTCCCGCCACATGGGTATAGTCTTACAGATACTTTCTCGATCACACGGTTTTGCATCAGGCTGGAGACAGGCTACAGGCGCAAGAGTGCCTTCTGTCAATTCCAGGATTTCTCCCACAGAGTATTCTTCAGGGCTACGTAATAATCGGTAACCGCCACCTTTTCCGCTGGTTCCTTTTACCAGTTTCCCTTTTACCAGAATCTTTACGATAATCTCCAGATATTTTTTTGATATATTTTGTCTTGCAGAAACTGCGTCGAGCGTAACAGGACTTCCTTCAGGCTGCTCAGCCAGATCCATCATAAAACGAAGTGCATAACGTCCTTTGGTAGAAATCATTACAGTATCTCCTTTTTGTGTTCTATTATTACCTATTATACTGTAGGGTAAGTTGGAAAATCAAGAGAAAAAGCAAAAAACCTATTGACATAGTAGGTAAAAAGGAGTAGTCTATGGCAAAGGAATAAACCCACCAAAAATAATATTACAAATATGGGAGAATAGCATTATGGGAAAGATATATACTTCAGCAGATCAGTTGATCGGTAAAACACCTCTTTTGGAATTAACGCATATTGAAAAAGCATTGGGATTGCAGGCAAAGATTCTGGCGAAACTGGAATACTTTAATCCGGCAGGTTCTGTAAAGGATCGTGTTGCCAGGGCTATGATAGACGATGCAGAAAGCAAAGGTTTATTAACAGCAGATTCTGTTATTATCGAACCAACATCGGGCAATACAGGAATCGGCCTTGCAAGTGTAGCAGCAGCAAGAGGCTATCGTATTATTATCGTCATGCCGGAGACCATGAGCATAGAGAGACGTCAGCTGATGAAGGCATATGGGGCAGAACTTGTTCTGACAGAAGGCGCTAAAGGTATGAAGGGTGCCATTGCAAAGGCAAAGGAGCTTGCGGCAGAGATCCCGAACAGCTTTATCCCTGGACAGTTTGAAAATGCTGCGAATCCAGAAGCACATCGTACCACAACAGGACCGGAAATCTGGGAAGACACAGACGGACAGGTGGATATTTTTGTGGCAGGTGTTGGAACAGGTGGAACAATAACAGGGGTCGGAGAATACCTAAAGAGCAGGAGCGATGCAGTAAAGATTGTGGCAGTGGAGCCAAAAACCAGTGCCGTTCTTTCTACCGGTATTCCTGGTGCTCATAAGATTCAGGGAATTGGTGCGGGATTTGTTCCAGACGTATTAAATACAGAAATATATGATGAAATCATTACCGTAGAGAATGAAGATGCTTTTGCTGTTGGAAAGCTTTTAGGACACAGTGAAGGTGTTCTGGTAGGGATTTCTTCAGGTGCGGCATTAAGTGCGGCCATCGAACTAGCAAAGAGAACGGAGAATGTGGATAAGAATATCGTTGTGCTACTTCCGGATACAGGGGACAGATATCTATCTACTCCGTTGTTTACAGATTAATATTATTCCAGGAGACAGACTATGTTTATTTACGCAGATAACGCGGCAACGACCGCGATGAGTCAGAAGGCAATCGATGCCATGCTTCCATATTTCAAAGAGGTATATGGTAATCCTTCCAGCCTATATGAGGCAGGACAGCAGGCAAAGATGGCTATTGAAGATGCAAGAGGAAGAGTTGCAGCAGTTCTTGGATGCAAGCCGGATGAAATTTATTTTACCTCCGGTGGAAGTGAGGCTGATAATCAGGCTATCATATCAGCCGCCAAATTGGGACAGAAAAAAGGCAAGAAGCATATTATTTCGACTTCCTTCGAGCATCATGCAGTACTTCATACATTAAAGAAACTGGAGAAAGAAGGGTTTGAGATTACCCTTCTTGACGTTCATGATAATGGGATTGTGACTGCAAAACAGGTTGACGATGCGATTCGCGAAGATACCTGTCTTGTCACCATCATGTATGCTAATAATGAAATCGGAACCATTCAGCCGATCTCTGAGATTGGGGCTGTATGCAAGGCGAAAGAGGTTTTGTTCCATACTGATGCAGTACAGGCTGCCGGTCATCTTGCAATCAATGTAGAGGAACAGAATATTGATATGCTTTCTCTTTCTGCTCACAAGTTTCATGGACCGAAAGGTTGTGGTGTGTTGTATGCGAGGAAAGGCATTCTTCTGACAAATATCATTGAAGGTGGTGCGCAGGAGAAAGGCAAGAGAGGCGGTACGGAAAATGTTGCTGGCATCATGGGCATGGCGGCTGCATTAGAGGATGCAGTGGCTCATATGGATGAGAATGCAGCAAAGTTATCAGTGCTTCGTGACAGATTGATTGAGGGGCTAAATAAGATCTCCTATTCTGAGCTAAATGGCGATGCGGTTAAAAGGCTGCCGTCCAATGTCAATTTCTGCTTTGAAGGAATTGAGGGTGAGTCATTGCTCCTTCTGCTGGATGACAAGGGTATCTCTGCATCCTCTGGTTCGGCATGCACCTCAGGATCTTTAGATCCGAGTCATGTGCTTCTGGCAATCGGAAGGCCCCATGAAGTAGCACATGGTTCTCTCAGGCTTAGCATAGGGGAGGATACTACAGAAGAAGAGGTAGATTATATAATCAGAGCGGTGACAGAGGTTGTTACTTATCTGCGTAGTATTTCTCCCTTCTGGAGAGATTTGGTGAGTGGCAAAAGACCGCATATTTTTACAGAATTACCTGGATAAGCTCGGAGGAAAAAGATATGGCATTATACAGTGAAAAGGTTATGGATCATTTCCGTAATCCAAGAAATGTGGGAATTATTGAAGATGCAGATGGTGTGGGAGAAGTAGGCAACCCGGTCTGTGGTGATATTATGAAAATTTACCTGAAAATAAATGAGAATCAGGTGATTGAAGATGTGAAGTTTGAGACATTTGGCTGCGGAAGTGCAATTGCGTCCAGTTCTATGGCTACTGAGATGATTAAGGGGCAGTCAGTGACAGAGGCATTAACACTTACCAACAAGGCAGTGACAGAAGCTTTGGATGGTTTGCCTCCGCATAAACTACATTGCTCTGTTCTTGCGGAAGAGGCAATTAAGACTGCGGTGAAGGATTACTATGACAAGAATGGTATCTCATATGATCCGGCCGAATTTCCGGCAGAGCATGAGTGTGAACATTGTATGGAACATTAATGGTTGGCAGGGCGTTTTCACTGTGGCAAGATATTGATGGATGTGGTAAAATGAATGGAAAGTACTGCTAATGTATCCTAAGAGTGATGGCATATGTTTAAGGAGTTTGATTATATGATTCGCATACTTTTCATTTGCCACGGCAATATCTGCAGAAGCGCAATGGCTGAGTTCGTTATGAAAGACATTG
>JAKSSH010000098.1 GCA_024403155.1 Clostridia bacterium
GATTGCAGAAATAGCACTTGTGAAGTTCCCGATTACCAAGTTATACTACAGTCAGATGATTCAGAAACTTGATGAAAGGAAAAGAAAAAATGTTCAAAAAACTGATTGATGAAAATCCAACCGTAAAAAAAATTGCAGATTGCAAAGAGATATTCTGGATTAATCCGAATTACAGCGGCAAGGACAGCTGGAACAGGGGAGAGGACTTCCTGGTAGACATTGATGAAGCGGAAGCCAGACTCCTGAGATTCGCACCTTTTATCGAGAGAGTATTTCCTGAGGTTAAGGATGGAATCATCGAATCACCTCTTACTGAAATTCCATGGAAGGTTATCAGCGAAAACATGTCTGGCAGACTGTTTCTTAAGCAGGATTCACATCTTCCTATTTCCGGCTCAGTGAAGGCCAGAGGAGGTATATATGAAGTGCTGAAGCTGGCGGAAACTCTGGCAGTTGAAGCAGGACTTCTCACATTTGAAGACAATTATGCCAAACTGGCAGATCCCGAGATGAGGGAGTTCTTCTCAAAGTATAAGGTGGCAGTAGGCTCAACGGGAAATCTGGGACTCTCAATTGGAATTATCAGTGCAACCATTGGGTTCGAGGTAACGGTTCACATGTCTGCGGATGCCCGTCAGTGGAAGAAAGACATGCTTCGCAGCAAGGGTGTGACAGTAGTTGAATATCCTGACGATTATGAAGCGGCAGTTGCCCAGGGAAGACGTGAAGCTGAAGCGGATCCTGCATGCCATTTTGTTGATGATGAAAATTCACTGGATCTGTTTGCCGGCTACTCTGTTGCAGGAAAAAGACTAAAGGCTCAGCTTGAGAAAGAGGGCATCACAATAGACGAAAATCACAGATTGTATGTTTATCTGCCATGCGGTGTAGGCGGAGCCCCAGGGGGAGTTACATACGGAATCAAGGAGTACTTCGGAGATAATGCATACTGCTTCTTCGCAGAACCAACCCATGCACCGTGCATGACACTGGGTCTTGCCACAGGACTGTTTAATAAAATAGCTGTAGGGGACATTGGAATCGACGGCAGAACTGAGGCAGATGGTCTGGCAGTAGGCCGTCCGTCAGCACTGGTTGCAAAGGCAATGCAGTCCAGACTATGTGGCTGCTTCACAGTTGAAGATGCCAGGCTTTATCCATACCTGGCGGCACTTAAGGATGCTGCAGATATATTCATTGAGCCTTCAGCATGTGCGGCATTTGAAGGTATTAGATATATTGAGGAAGGGGTTCTTAACGGCAGCAGCATTCCTGAACCTGATGAGAATTCAATTCACATTCTCTGGGCTACAGGAGGCAATATGGTTCCTGAGGAGGAAAAGAAGGCATACTACCAGAAGGGCAGGTAGGCTACTTTTAGGCTTGAAAGTGAGACTGGTATTTGGTACTATTAAGTGTACCCGTTAGGGCAAAAATAAATATCGAAAGGTAACAAGGCAATGCTTATATTATTTCTGGCATTAATATTCGGAATAGTGGTTCTTCTCATCCTGCTGAAGAATATGAAGGGCGATTTCAACGCACAGCTTCACAGCAAGGGAAGTCAGAAAATCCGTGCCATTATCAAGGCAATACTGCTGATTATGGTACTGATATACATTCTCGTATTCCTGGTTGTAATAATTAAGACCGTTTTTATTTAGATAACAAAAGTAAGAACCTGACATGGGTCAGGTTCTTTTTTGTTTTTGCGCTAATCTAGAATCGATCCACATAGTTGAGAAGGCTGCTGATGGTGGAACCGCTGCTTTTGTCGTCAGCGTTACCGCCGCTGCCTCCGTGGCCTCCGAAGGAGCTGCCGCCCTTTGAGGAGCCCATAACCGTGTTGTAGTACACAACTGTTGCATCGAAGCGATCCTCCGCAGCCCGGATTATGGCGTAGGATCCGCCGCTGCCGTCACGAGGCAGTGAAAGGCTTCCCGGATTGATGAACCAGAAGCTGCCGCCGGGAGCCGAAGAATCATCCTGCTGCTCCACAAGAGCTTTGTGAGTGTGACCGAACACTGCGGCAAAGCAGTCATTTTCAAGAGCCTTATAACGAAGGTTATGAAGGGAGAAATGCACGCCTTCGTTGTGGCCGTGAGTCACTAGAATCCTTCCTGCAGGGGTATCCACTACTGCGAAATCTCCGCCTTTGGGATTGCAGTTTTCACCGGAGTATGAACCGTCGCAGTTTCCACGCACATAAACGAAGGGTACACCCAGTTCTTCTTCAAGTTCCTTGGCGTCCATATAGAAGTCTCCTGCATGGATAACAAGGTCTATATCTGTCAGCTTCGGCCATATGTCACGGACTTTGCTGAGTTTGTCATGAGTATCGCTTAAAACCAGTATTTTCATGGTTTCATTATAGCACAGTCAAATTGACTATGAACAGAATTTCAAGTACAATAGATAATGAATTAAACTAGGAAAAATCTGCGCATTTTTTGGGCGCATAAGCATGAAAGGAAAGACAATGGCAGAGGAAAAGAAAGCAGTAGTAACAGACGGTCAGGATCTGAAGGAAAAAGCTAAGGAACTAAAGGAAAGCGGTGTTACGGATGTTACTGTTAAGCTGAATACAATGAACTATACAAGATACAAGGAAACCAACGATGGCAAGGAACTGCAGCCTGTAATTGACGGCATAAATGAGGCTGTTAACCAGGGGCTTCACATTCGCCTGGACGTGAGCATCAGAGAAGGCTACAACGACAATGAAATTCTGGACCTTCTGCAGCTTACGTTCCTGCACAATTACGACATCGTATTCATGCCTACAATGGATTATGACAAGATCAAGGCAAAGATGCCGGCTCTGAGACAGCTTGAGCCAAAGGAAGGCGAAGATTTCGGTGAAGTTGATTTCTACAAGTATCCAATGGGAAAAGGAAGAATAGGTTTTCTGAAGAACTAGAGAGATAAGGACATGCAATTAGAATTACAGAAACTAAGAAAAGAACTGAGCGGAATACTGGCTTCCGACAAGGCTCTGAAGCAGGCGCTCCGCGAGGTTAATAAAATGGACATCATCAAGGCGTCGCTTATTGTGAGAAATCCTAAACATCAGGAGGTCAGGGTAGGTGAGATCCTTGAGGGTCAGCTCCAGAAAGATGTGCCTGTGGGAGATTATCTTTTCATTCAGAATGCGTGTGAAGTGGTAAAGATGGCATATAACAACATCGAGATGGGGAACAGCGTAGACGGAAATCTTCTGAAGAATGCCTACAGAATTCTCACGGAGGAGCAGGATTCCGGTTACAGACAGGATAATCCCGTGGTTTACAACTTCAGCCACGTACCACCTGATTGTGTGGATGTTGAAGAGAGAGTGAACCGTTCCTGCAGAAAGATTTACGATGAGCAGTTTGAGGATGATGTTATTGCAAAGGCAATGTACATTCACAACGCAATCATCGACATATGGCCTTTCGCGGATTTCAATGGCGAGATTGCGGTTTTCGCTATGAACTACTATCTGATGGAACAGGGACTCATGCCTATCGACATGCCAATGGAACGACAGGATTATTTCGATCTGGTGGCATCATGTTTAAAGGGGCTGAGACCTGATGAGGAGTATGCATTCATAAAGAGTGCGGTATTTCAGAAGATGCAGGGAGCAATAGCTGTCTGCAAGAGTGTTTCAAAATAGGAAAAGAATGAGATATGAAGATTAGACTTGAAAAACAACATTTTCAGTGGGGGATAACGGCCTTCCTGGTAATACTGTGCAGTGTAATTGCATTCTTCGCGCTGTTCAGAGCCGATGTGCTGGGACATTTCATCAATACATGCATAAACGTCCTGGCTCCGTTTATTTATGGGCTGGTAATGGCTTACCTGCTTTGCCCGATTTATAACGTGTCGGTGAGAAAGTCATATCAGATCATAAACAAGGGCAAGTATAAGTTTAAACATGATTTGACTGTATCAAAGGTAATAGGAACCATTATCTCCATGGCCGTTATGCTGATTGCAATCGGCGGAAT
>JAKSSH010000099.1 GCA_024403155.1 Clostridia bacterium
GGAACTATGTACGGGTCCTTCTCAAATGTGAAGAGTGCAAAAGCAAAATAATTTCTATTTTAGGAGATAAAAATGGCAGACAAGATGAATGTTTTCAAAGGAAGTAAAAATTACGTTGTAACAGATGAACTGATGAATGCGGTTAACGTGTCAATCGCGCTGCAGAAGCCTTTGCTTATTAAGGGTGAACCGGGCACCGGCAAGACCATGCTGGCAGAGGCAATTGCGGAATCACTGGATATGCCTCTTATCATCTGGAGCATCAAGTCAACAACAAAGGCCCAGGATGGTCTCTATGTGTATGATACTGTTCAGAGACTGTATGACTCACAGTTTGGGGAAGGGGATGTTAAGAACATCGGCCAGTATATTAAATTGGGCAAATTGGGTGAAGCATTTACTTCTGACAGACAGGTTGTGTTGCTAATTGACGAAATAGATAAGGCGGATCTGGAATTCCCTAACGACCTTCTCTGGGAACTGGACAAGATGGAATTCTATATTAATGAGACCAAGGAGACTGTAACTACAAAGCATCGTCCGATAGTAATCATCACATCCAACGCAGAAAAGGAACTGCCGGACGCATTCCTTAGACGCTGCATATTCCACTACATCGAATTCCCTGATGAGGAGAAGATGGAAGAAATCATCAAGGTTCATTACGGAAATATTGACAAGAAGTTGGTGGCAAATGCACTGGAAGCTTTCTATAAGATTCGTGAAATGAAGGATCTGCAGAAGAGACCTTCAACATCAGAACTGCTTGACTGGATCCAGGCTCTGATGATAAGCGGTGTAAAGATTAACGATTTATACGAAGAAATGCCGTTCCTGGGAGTTCTGCTGAAGAAGAACCAGGATATGGATATGTTTAAAGAGATTAAGGAAAAAGGTTATTCCCTGAGAAACTGGTAATATGTTTTTAGCATTTTTTTATCTGCTGCGTGCCCGCGGTTTGGATGTTTCCATTAACGAGTGGATGACTCTGGTGGAGGCTCTGGATAAAGGACTTGCAAAAGCATCCCTGACCGGTTTCTATCAGCTGTGCCGCAGCATTTTAATTAAAACTGAATCAGATTATGACAAGTTCGACCAGGTTTTTGCAGAATATTTTCAGGGTATAGAAACCCCTGAGGATCTGCCGGAGGAGTTCTGGAGATGGCTTGAGGAATCAGACCACGAAAGAGATCTGGATGACTTTGGAGATAAGAAGCTATTTGCCATGGAACTTGATGAGCTCCTTCAGATGTTTGAGGAGAGAATCAAGGAACAGAAGGAGAAGCACGATGGCGGTTGCTACTGGATTGGAACCGGTGGCACATCACCAATGGGCCGTGGAGGCTATCATCCAAGCGGCATCAGAGTTGGCGGTAAGGGTCGTCACAAGACTGCCCTTCAGGTGGCTGGGGAACGAAACTTCAAAGATTTCCGTGAGGATACGATCCTTGATATTCGTTCTTTCCAGATGGCCTTTAGAAAGCTTCGTCAGTACTCATCAAGAGTTGAAGGGGAAGAAAAAGAGCTGGACATCGACAAAACCATTGACGAAACCTGTGACAATGGCGGGCTGCTGACACTGGCCTATGAGAAACCTCGTAAGAACACGGTTAAGGTTTTGCTTCTGATTGATTCAGAAGGATCAATGCTACCATACAGCCGTTTATGTAACAGGCTGTTTCAGGCGGTGTCCAGGTCAAACCACTTCAAGGATCTGAAGATTTACTACTTCCATAATGCCATATACGACCAGCTCTACACCACACCTCACTGCAAACTGCGGGATTCAGTTGAAACTGAGTGGGTGTTCAACAGACTGGATTCAGACTATAAGGTTATATTCGTAGGCGATGCGGCCATGGCTCCATCGGAGCTATATCGAAAGGGCGGAAATGCCATTATAGGATTGTTTAACCGGGAAACCGGTATGGAGTGGTTCATGAAGTTCAAAAGACGCTTCAAGAAACAGATCTGGCTTAATCCGATTGAGAAAATCAGCTGGGAGTGGACATACGGCGCCCAGACAATTCATGACATCGGGGAGGTATTCCCGATGTATGAGCTTACGCTTGATGGGCTTGAAAAGGGTATAAAAAAGTTATTGGTTAAATAAGACAATATATAACATATCATATTTTACAAAACCCTTACACAACCCGCAAACTATCATAAAGTTTGCGGGTTATTTTATTGTTACCAACTGACAGGGAATGCCGGGAAGCAGGGAGCCCGACATATGAGACAAAAAAGAAAGGGGGATTGATAATGATAAATAATGCTATAGATAAAGAGCATACAATGTTCTGTTACCAGTGCCAGGAAACGGCAGGTGGAAAAGGTTGCACCATAAGAGGTGTGTGCGGCAAAACGGATGAAGTGGCAGGGCTGCAGGATGAACTGCTGGCAGAAACCGAGAGGCTTGCCTTCGTGGCAACGTGGCTTAAGGATGAAGGAGGACAGGTAAGCAGAAGGATTGATAATCTGATTACAACAAACCTCTTCATTACAGTTACAAATGTGAATTTTGACAGTGTCGCAATCAGAAGGCAGCTGAGAATAACAGACATGAGAATGCGAAGTCTTATACATATGTCTAAGGACATTGTGAATCTGGAGAAAGCACTGAAAAAATGTGAGACAGCCGCTTACCAGGAAGAAGAGGCTGTAAGTCTGCACTCCTTAATCACCTTCGGCCTTAAGGGTATGGCCGCATATGTACACCATGCCAGAGCTCTGGGAGAGAGTAATGAAGAAATTGATGAATTTATCCGTGCTACGCTTGCGGATCTGTATGAGTGCAGACTTCCGGTAAACGGGCTTCTGGGGCTGGTGACGGTTGTTGGACAGTACGGAATTGATGCCATGGAAATGCTTGACAGAGCAAATACAGGAAGATATGGAGAGCCGGAAATGACAAAGGTGAAATATGATACAGCAGAGGGACCGGGGATACTGGTTTCCGGCCATGACCTTGCAGATCTTGAGCAACTGCTGAAACAGACAGAAGGTACAGGAGTTAAAGTATATACGCATGGGGAGATGCTTCCGGCCCTGGCCTATCCCATATTTAAGAAATATGATCACCTTGTGGGGAATTACGGCGGCTCATGGCATGAACAGGCGAGAGATTTCAGAGAGTTTGGCGGTCCGATAGTTATGACATCAAACTGTCTGATTCCGCCGGGGGATGAGTATAAGGACAGACTCTATGTTACCGGCCCGGTTTCTTATCCCGGCTGCCGAAGAATACCAGAAAGAGAGGGCCTCAAGGATTTCAGTGAGCTGATAGCTCGCGCAAAGGCAAGTCCGCCGCCATTAAAACAGGGTAATAGGGAAGGCATTATCGGATTTTCGCATGGGCAGATGGAGGCATTTGCCGAGGACATAGCAAGTGCAGTCAAATTCGGCGAAATATCTGGAATAGTGGTAATGGCAGGATGTGATGGCAGAATGAAAAACAGGGAATACTATTCAGAATATGCTAAAGCTCTTCCGGATGATGCAGTCATTCTTACAGCAGGATGTGCCAAATACAGATACAATCGTTTGGGACTAAATGACATTCCAATCGGTAAAAACGGCGAAAATTCTATTCCTAAGATATTGGATGTGGGCCAGTGCAATGATTCCATCTCAATAATACACATTGCACGTGAGCTGCTGAAAACACTTGGGTTGAATGATATTAATGATCTGCCTATCACCTATAATATAGCCTGGTATGAACAGAAGGCGGTGATAGTGCTGCTGGCTCTTCTGTCACTTGGAATCAGAGATATAAGAGTAGGACCAACACTTCCGGCGTTTTTATCTCCTGGTTTAAGGAAAATTCTGGAGGAAAACTACGGACTAAGGGCACCGGTAATATAAATAATGTGGAAACGGTCCACCTGAAAATTCAGAGGGCAGCTTGTGAATACAAAACCTTTT